>NZ_RZSA01000031.1:0-14826 GCF_003998075.1 Mesorhizobium sp. M2A.F.Ca.ET.037.01.1.1
ACCAACTATATCGACCGCGAGGAGCGGGTCATCACCTGCGAGGACTCGGCCGAACTGCAGCTGCAGCAGCCGCATGTGGTGCGTCTCGAAACCCGGCCGCCCAATCTCGAGGGCGAGGGCGAGGTGACCATGCGCGATCTCGTCAAGAACTGCCTGCGTATGCGGCCCGAGCGCATCATCGTCGGCGAAGTGCGCGGACCGGAAGTGTTCGACCTTCTGCAGGCGATGAACACCGGTCACGACGGCTCGATGGGAACGATCCACTCGAACAGCCCCCGCGAATGCCTCAACCGTATCGAATCGATGATCGCCATGGGCGGCTATTCGCTGCCGCAGCGCACCGTGCGCGAGATCGTCGTCGGCTCGATCGACGTGATCATCCAGGCCGCTCGCCTGCGCGACGGTTCGCGCCGCATCACCCACATCACCGAGGTGGTCGGCATGGAAGGCGACGTCATCATCACCCAGGATCTCGTCCTCTATAACATCAAGGGCGAGGACTCGAGCGGCCGGCTGGTTGGCGAGCATGTGTCGACGGGCATCGGCCGCCCGCATTTCTGGGATCGCGCCCGCTATTATGGCGAGGAGCAGCGCCTCGCCAATGCGCTCGAGGCGATGGAGAAACGCGCTGACTGATTTGTCTGGAGGTCTGACGCAATTCCAGGAAAAGTGTGAAGCGGTTATCCGTCCGGAATTGCGTCCAAACAAAGAAATAGGGCGGTTCGCCGTTTCTTTGAAACGGCGAAAGGGCCTAGGGGCACCGGTCGATGTTCGGAATTGACACCACCGTCCTGGCGTTCATCGTGCTCGCCGGCTTCAGCGCCGGCGCGGTGGCTTATGCTTTCCTGTTCACGCGCATCGACAACGAGAAGCAGGCGGGCAAGCGGCTTCAAACCATCAAGACAGCCGAAACCGACAGGTCGGTGGTGAAGGCCACGCGCGATCGCGCCGCGGAGGCGGTCAAGCGCCGCAAAAGTCTCCAGGACTCGCTCAAGCAGCTCGACGAGAAACAGAAGACCAACGATCGCAACCTCAAGAAACCGCCGCTGAAGGTTCAGATCCGCCAGGCCGGCATGCAGGTGCCGATCGAGCGCTTCTACATATACTCCGTCGTCAGCAGCATCATCCTGACGGCCCTTCTCTTTTTCGTCGGCGCGCCTCTGTGGGCCCTGCCCGGCGCCCTGCTGGTGGGCGGGCTCGGTCTGCCGCGCTGGTTCGTTTCGTTTCGCCGCACACGTCGCGTCAAGGCCTTCCTGGAAGAGTTTCCGAACGCGCTCGACATCATCGTGCGCGCGGTCAAGTCCGGTCTGCCGCTCAACGACGCGATCCGCCTGATCGCCAATGAATCGCCCGAACCGGTCCGGTCGGAGTTCCGCCGCATCGTCGATTCCCAGCAGATGGGCATGTCGGTCCCCGACGCCGCCATGCGCATGTCCGAGACCATGCCGTGCAGCGAGGCCGGCTTCTTCGGGATCGTCATCCAGATCCAGTCGCAGGCCGGCGGCAACCTGTCCGAGGCGCTAGGCAACCTTTCGCGCGTCCTGCGCGACCGCAAGAAGATGAAGGCCAAGGTCCAGGCGCTGTCGATGGAAGCCAAGGCATCCGCCGTCATCATCGGCGCCCTGCCTTTTGTCGTCGCCTTTCTCGTCTATCTGTCGAGCCCGAATTATATCATGCCGCTGTTCACCACCAATGTCGGCAACCTGATCCTCGGCTGTGCGGGCGTCTGGATGTCGATCGGCATCCTGGTGATGCGCAAGATGATGAATTTCGAAGTGTAGGGGCGCGGATCCGGTGACAGAACAGGTCGTCAAAACACTCACCGATCCTTCCTTTCTGATCGCGATGCTGGTCGGCATCGCCGTGTTCGCGACCGTGTTCACCCTCATGCCGGCGTTCGGTGGCACGTCGCTCAAATCGCGCATGAAGTCCGTGGCGCTCGAACGAGACAAATTGCGCGCCGAGCAGCGCGCGCGGCTGGCCAGCGAGGCTGACCGCCGGCGCAAGGGCCTGCGCGAGGAACAGTCCATCGGCATGCGCAACATCGTCGACCGCCTGGATCTGAAGCGCGCGCTTGCCGATGAAAACACGATCCAGAAGCTCAAGGTCGCGGGCTTCCGCGGCCAGAACCCGCTGACGCGCTTCCTCTTCTTCCGCCTCGTCCTGCCATTCGTGGGCTTTGCGCTGGCGGCAGTCTACCTGTTCGTGCTCGGCGGCCTGCCGCAGCAGCCGGCTTTCATCAAGCTGTTCGTCTGTGTCGTCGTCGCCTATGGCGGCTTCTACGCGCCCATCCTCTATGTCAACAACCGCGCGACCAAGCGCAAGCAATCGATCCAACTGGCGTGGCCGGACGCGCTCGACCTGATGCTGATCTGCGTGGAATCCGGCATGTCGGTGGAAGCGGCCCTGCGCAGGGTCGCCGACGAAATCGGCGCGCAGTCGGTCCCGCTTGCCGAGGAATTCGTGCTCACCAATGCCGAATTGTCCTATCTGCAGGATCGCAAGATCGCTTATGAGAACCTGGCAAGCCGCACCGGCCTGGAATCGGTCAAGTCGGTGTCGCAGGCCCTGGTCCAGGCCGAACGCTACGGCACGCCGGTGGCGCATGCGCTGCGCGTGCTCGCCTCGGAAAGCCGCGACATGCGCATGAACGCGGCCGAGAAGAAAGCCGCCGCGCTGCCGCCGAAGCTCACCGTGCCGATGATCCTGTTCTTCCTGCCGGTTCTGTTCGCCATCATTCTTGGCCCGGCCGGCATCCAGGTCAGCCAGCGCGGCATCTTCGGCGACCAGCACAGCTCCTCGAGCAAGTAAAGCAATTCCAGGAAAAGTGTCGCGCGGGTTTCCGCCCGGAATTGCGTAGAAAAAGAGAAAGCATTCCAGGAAAAGTGTCGCGCGGTTTTCCGCCCGGAATTGCGTAGAAAAAGAGAAGGCAATTCCAGGAAAAGTGTCGAGCGGGTTTCCGTCCGGAATTGCGTAAAAAGCAAAGAGAAAGAGCCGTTCGTGTCAATCAAAAAAAGCCGCGCGGCTTTTGGATTGTCGGAGCGGGCGGCGCTTGGCGGCGTCCGTCAGTTCGTGGCGACTTTCGCCTTGTTCTTGTCCCGATCCTTCAGCTGGCTCCAGGCATTCTGCTGGGCAAGCATCTGGCGCAGATAGGCGACGTTGGCCTGCGCCTGTTCGGGCGACAATTCCTGCGAGGCGATCTTCTCGGCCTCGTCGAAGCGGCCCTGCAGGCCCACTACGAGTGCAAGGTTCTGCCGCACCCGGCTGTCGGCGCTAGGCTGCTGCGCGGCCGAGCGCATATAGGTCTCGGCCGTTCGCAGGTCGCCTTCGAGCACATAGGACATGCCGAGATTGGACAGCACCGAAGGCTCGTTCGGTTTGAGTTCCAGCGCCTTGCGGTAGTCCTGACGCGCTTCGTCCTTCTGGCCCATCTGGTCGAGGATCGCGGCTTCCGCCGACACCAGCTTCCAGTCCGGATATTCGGGCGTCTGCGCGCGGCGCACGGCGTCCAGCGCCGGCTCGAACTGGCCGTTGGCGGCGAGAGCCTTGCCATAGGCTGCAAGCACCTCGCGATCCTTGGGATAGGCGATCGCCAGCTTGCGCATCACGGCGAGCGACTGATCGGCATCGCCGTCCATCTGCAGCGCCGCCGCGAAATTCATCGCCATGCGCTTGTCATTGGGATTGCGGGCGTAGGATTCGCCAAGCCTCGACGTGGCGGTGTGCAGTTCGCCGGCCGACATCGTTTCCAGCGGCCTTCTATCGGAGCGCGAGATGGAGCCGGTGGTCATCTGGCTGGTGCTGCCGCAACCTGCCACGCTGGCTGCCAGTGCCGCCATGAAGGCTGTGCTGATCAGACGCTTGGCTCTATGGTTCAACGCTTTGATCGGCATCGGCGCCCGGTCTCCATTCCTGTGCGGCCATAGGCTGGCCGTCTTCCCTCCCGCAGAAATATTCTGTTAACCCTAATGGACCGTTAAGAAGCCGACTCATCCTGTTCGGCCGGAGATCATCGCATGCCTGTCGAACTCGTCGAACAAAAGCCGCAAGCCGCCTTGCCTGTCTATCTGGTGGCAAAGGACGCCCTTGAAGCCGCGGCATTGCCGCCGCCCGCCATCGCCTGGGCAAGAGCCAACGGTTTTTCCGGCGAGGCAGGGCGCACGCTCGTCCTGCCGGGCGAGGGCGGCGGTCTCGCCGGCGCGCTGTTCGGCATCGGCGACGGCGAAAGCGCTTTGGCCCTCGGCGCGCTCGCAAGATCGTTGCCGGAGGGCGACTGGCATTTCGCGTCGGCTCCCGCGCAGCCCGATCTCGCCGCGCTCGCGCTGGTCCTGGGCGGCTATGTGTATACGCGCTACGGCAAGAGGCCGGGCAAGGCCTTACGCTTCGCGCTTCCGGAGGGCGCGAACGCCGCGCATGTCCGCCGCGTCGCCGATAGCGTGTTCCTGACGCGCGATCTCGTCAACACGCCGACCAGCGACCTCGGTCCGGTCGAACTGGAAGAAGCCGCCCGGCAACTGGCGGCCGCCCATGCCGCCGATATTTCCGCAATCCACGGCGACGATCTTCTGGCGCGGAATTTCCCGATGATCCACGCTGTTGGCCGGGCTTCCGCCGATGCGCCGCGGCTGATCGACATGAGCTGGGGACCGAGCGCTGCGCCGAAGGTGACGCTGGTCGGCAAAGGCGTCTGCTTCGACACCGGCGGCCTCGACATCAAGCCGTCGTCCGGCATGCTTCTGATGAAGAAGGACATGGGCGGCGCCGCCAATGTGCTGGGCCTCGCTTCCATGATCATGGCGGCGAAACTGAATGTCCGGCTGCGCGTGCTGATCCCCGCCGTCGAGAATTCGATCGCCGGCAATGCCTTCCGTCCTGGCGACGTGCTGAAGAGCCGCAAGGGCATCACGGTCGAGATCGGCAACACGGACGCTGAAGGCAGGCTGATCCTGGCCGACGCGCTGGCGCTGGCCGATGAGGAACAGCCCGCCTTGCTGGTCGACATGGCGACGCTGACGGGCGCTGCCAGGGTCGCGCTCGGCCCCGATCTGCCGCCTTTCTACACCGCCGACGAGACGCTCGCGGCCGACATTGCCGCAGCCTCCATGGCGGTCGAGGATCCGCTGTGGCGAATGCCGCTATGGCGTCCCTATGATGCGAAGCTTTCCTCAAAGATCGCCGACATCAACAATGTCACCACGGACGGTTTTGCCGGCTCGATCACCGCGGCGCTTTTCCTCAAGCGCTTCGTCGAGAAGACCCACAGCTGGGCGCATTTCGACATCTTCGCCTGGAACCCGGCCGACCGCCCCCACGGCCTGACCGGCGGCGAGGCGCAGGGCATTCGGGCGCTCGAGCGGATAATTACGCAGCGATTTGCCTGAGCAATTGGTAGGCGCGCCCGTTACTGAAACGGAACCGAAACAATTTGCCGGCATGCTTGGGCGATGTCGATCTCGATGCGCCCGAGCCAGGCCTTGCGACTGTGGCAGCAAGTGATGCTGGCCCAGGTGCGCGATGGCGAGCCCGATCTCACCATGCGCCAGACGGCGATCCTGTTCACCATCTATCTCGATCCGCCGCCGCACACGGTGCGAGGGCTTGCGGCAAAACTCAACGTCACCAAGCCGGTCATCACCCGGGCGCTGGACACCATGGGCGCGCTGAAGCTCGTCTCGCGCCACCGCGACGAGCTCGACAAGCGCAACGTGCTGATCCGCCGCACGGTGGAAGGCGCGCTCTTTGTCGAGCGCTTCGGCGATGGTATCGTCGCCAGGGCGTACGAACTGCCCATCTGACCTCACTGCCAACGACTGGATTATCGATTTGACCGCAAGGGATGCCCGCCTTCACGCCTTCCGCTCCGACCTTGCCGATGCGAGGCTGAAAGGCGAAGTTGCCGCCGACCGCTTCGTCACCGGCCGCCCGGCGCGGATCACGGCCTCGGTCGCCGACCTGCGCAAGGCGCCGCGCCCCGATGCGGGCGTCAACACGCAGGCGCTGTTCGGCGACGACGTGCTCGTCTTCGAGGACGCGGAAGGCTGGGCCTGGGTGCAGGCCGAGCGCGACGGCTATGTCGGCTATGTGGCGGACAATCTTCTTGGCGCGCGCGACCATGCTCCGAGCCACATCGTCTGCGTGCCGCGCACCTTCCTCTATCCCGGGCCGGATCTGCGCTTTCCGCTCAGCGGGCAGCTGTCGATGGGCTCGACCGTGACCGTGAGCGGCTCGGCCGAGACGCGGGGCACGCATTATGCGCTGCTGCCCTCCGGCCAGGCGATCATCGCCGGCCATCTGCGGCCGATCGCCGAGCTGGCCGACGACTATGTCACCGTCGCCGAAAGTTTTCTCGGCACGCCCTATCTCTGGGGCGGCGTCTCCGGCTTCGGCATCGACTGCTCCGGCCTTGTGCAATTGGCGATGCGCATGACCGGCAAGGATGTGCTGCGCGACTCCGACATGCAGGCGGCGTCGATCGGCACGCCCTTCGAGCCGGGTCCGGACTATACCGGCCTCCAGCGCGGCGACCTCGTGTTCTGGAAAGGCCATGTGGCGACCATGACCGACGAAAGGGACATGATCCACGCCAACGGCCACACCATGCTGGTCTCGCGCGAAGGGCTGAAGGAAGCGGTCGAGCGCATCGGCTATCTCTATGGTGGCCCAACCGGGTTCAGGAGGCCGTGATCTTCCTTCTCCCCGTTTCACGGGGAGAAGGTGCCCGAAGGGCGGATGAGGGGCGGCGCCGATGTTCGCGGTTGGCCGCTATTTCCCGACCTATCATCGTCTAACTAAACCATCATCTCGATCGCCGGCGCCGCCCCTCACCTGCCTGCCGGCATCCTCTCCCCGTAAACGGGGCGAGGAACGCCGATCCCCTTTTGTTCCGATTTTCCTTGGCGATCGCGTGCCGCCGCGCTACCTGTTGCGCGTGACCGAGCAGCCGCGCCTTGCCGAACAGAACGCCGCCGTCCTGCTGCCTGAGCCATTCGTCAAATGGTTCGGCCAAAAGGGCTGGTCGCCGCGTGCCCATCAGCTCGAGCTGCTGGCGAAGGCGCAAAGCGGCCAATCGGTGCTGCTGATCGCGCCGACCGGCGCCGGCAAGACGCTGGCCGGCTTCCTGCCGTCGCTCACCGAGCTCGCCAACCGTCCCAAGCGCAAGCCTGGCCAGGCCCGTCGCGCCATCCACACGCTCTACATCTCGCCGCTGAAAGCGCTGGCCGTCGATATCGAGCGCAATCTCGGCAAGCCGGTCGAGGAGATCGGCCTGCCCGTCACCATCGAGACCCGCACCGGCGACACGCCTTCGCACAAGCGCCAGCGGCAGAAGCTGGCGCCACCCGACATTCTGCTCACCACGCCAGAGCAGCTCGCGCTGCTGATCGCCTCGAACGACGCGAGGCGCTTCTTCGAAGACTTGCGCTATGTCGTGTTCGACGAGCTGCATTCGCTTGTCACCTCGAAGCGCGGGCATCTCCTGGCGCTTGGCCTGGCGCGGCTGCGCGCTTTCGTTCCCGATCTCCAGACCATCGGCCTGTCGGCAACGGTCGCCGAGCCCGACGAATTGCGGCGCTGGCTGGTCAGCCAGGCTTCTCCCGGTGCCATGTCCGAGCTCATCGTCGTCACGGGTGGCGCCAAGCCCGATATCTCGATCCTTGATTCCGAAGAGCGCGTTCCCTGGGCCGGCCATTCGGCCCGCTACGCCACGCCGGAAATTTACCGCGAGATCAAGCGGCACAAGACCACGCTGCTCTTCGTCAACACCCGCAGCCAGGCCGAGCTGCTGTTCCAGGAACTATGGCGCGTCAATGAGGATACCTTGCCGATCGCCCTCCATCACGGCTCGCTGGACGTCGCCCAGCGCCGCCGCGTCGAGAAGGCAATGGGCGAGAATGCATTGCGCGCCATCGTTGCCACCTCGACGCTCGATCTCGGCATCGACTGGGGCGATGTCGACCTAGTCGTGCATGTCGGCGCGCCGAAGGGCGCCAGTCGTCTGGCACAACGCATCGGCCGCGCCAACCATCGCATGGACGAGCCGTCGAAGGCGATCCTCATCCCCGCAAACCGCTTCGAGGTTCTGGAATGCCGCGCCGCGCTCGACGCCAACTATCTCGGCGCCCAGGACACGCCGCCATTGGTCAATGGCGGGCTGGACGTCTTGGCGCAGCACGTGCTGGGCTGCGCCTGCGGCGCGCCGTTCCATGCCGACGCACTGTTTGATGAGGTAAGGACCGCCGCGCCTTACGCCAGCCTGGACAGGCCGACATTCGACCGGGTCATCGACTTCGTCGCCACCGGCGGCTACGCGCTCAGGAATTACGAGCGCTACGCGCGCATCCGGCAGACCAGGGAGGGCTTGTGGCGGGTTTCAAATCCGGCCGTCGCCCAGCAATACAGGCTCAATGTCGGCACCATCATCGAAGTGCCGGCGCTCAATGTACGCTACGTCCAGGCCGGCAGCCGGGGGGCAGCCTCGCGCGGCGGCAGGGTGCTGGGAAAGATCGAGGAAGCATTCCTGGAGACTTTGACCCATGGCGACACCTTCATGTTCGCCGGCAAGATCCTGCGCTTCGAAGGCATTCGCGAGAACGAGTGCTTCGTCTCGAACGCGCCGGGCAGCGATGCGAAAGTGCCCTACTATGGCGGCGGCAAATTCCCGCTTTCGACCTACCTGGCCGAGCAGGTCCGAGCCATGCTCGACGATCCGCAACGCTGGAAGAAGCTACCCGAGCAGGTTGCGGATTGGCTGCGGTTCCAGGCGGACAAGTCCATCCTGCCGAAACGCGACGACCTGCTGATCGAGACTTTTCCGCGCGGCAACCGCTACTACCTCGTGGCCTATCCGTTTGAGGGCAGGCTTGCTCACCAGACGCTCGGCATGCTGCTCACCCGCCGGCTCGATCGCGCGGGCGCGAAGCCGGTCGGTTTCGTGGCCACCGACTATGCGCTGGCCATCTGGTCGCTGGCCGACATGGGCTGGATGTTCAAGAACAGAAAACCGTCGCTGGCCACGCTGTTCGATCAAGACATGCTGGGCGATGATCTCGAAGCCTGGTTTGCCGACAGCTGGCTCTTGAAGCGCACCTTCCGCAACTGCGCGCTGATTTCCGGACTGATCGAAAAACGCCACCCCGGCAAGGAGAAAAGCGGCCGCCAGGTGACCGTCTCGACCGACCTGATCTATGACGTGCTGCGCAGCCATGAACCCGACCATATTCTGCTGCAGGCCACCCGCACCGACGCTGCGACCGGGTTGCTCGATGTCAGCAGACTTGCCGAGATGCTCTCGCGCATTCGCGGTCGAATCATGCATAAGAATCTCGAACAGATATCGCCGCTCGCCGTGCCGATCATGCTCGAAATCGGCAAGATGCCGGTGAATGGCGAGGCAGACGAGACGTTATTGATGGATGCCGCCACCCTTGTCGAAGAGGCCATGGGGCCGGAGATGATCGACTGAAAGAGAGGGACGAAGAGGGGATGAATTTTTCGCTCTCACGCGCAACGCTGATCGCCGAGGCCGACCCTGTCGGTATCGCCGGCGAGCGCGCGATCTGCGATCGGCGTGGCGTTCTCTACTTCCCCGATCTGCGCCTGCTCGCGGTCTCCGACCTGCATCTCGAAAAAGGCTCTTCTTTCGCCAGGCGCGGCGCGCTGATCCCACCTTACGATACCGGTGCCACCTTGCTCAGGCTGCAGTCGGTGATCGCCGACTATCAGCCGCGCATCGTCGTCAGCCTAGGCGACTCCTTCCATGATGGTGGCGGCGCCGGGCGCATGCATTCGAGTTTTCGCGAACGCCTGGAAGCGATGATGACCGGTCGCGACTGGTTCTGGGTCGCCGGCAACCACGATCCTGAGGCGCCCGCTGACTTGCCCGGCGAGACGGTGAGGGAACTTGCCATCGGCTCGCTGCTCTTTCGCCATGAGCCCTCGAAGACGCGGATCGAGGGCGAGATATCAGGCCATCTCCACCCATGCGCGCGCATCGTCCAGCGCGGCCGCTCGGTCCGGCGGCGCTGCTTTGCCGGCGATGGCGGCCGCATGATCATGCCGGCCTTCGGCGCCTATACCGGCTCGCTCAACGTGCTCGACCGCGCCTATGCCGGCCTGTTCCGCCTGGAAACGCTGGTTGCCTATATGCTCGGCGCCGAGCGCATTTTTGCGATCTCCGGCTCGATGCTGCGGCCGGGCTGATACAGCTTCATCTGCCATAGTACAGCGTGACCGTGTGCTTCGCCTCGGCGAAGAACAGCCAGCGCTCGACCAGCATGCCGGCCAACTGACAAACAGCTGCAAGCACCGAGGCAATCGCCGCGAACGGCCAAGGCAGGGCGAAGGCGATGACAAGCAGGACGGCGGGCGCAATGAATGCCAGCGTCTGCGTGATCCGTCGTAGCTTCGCGCTATGTTTGCGCGCGATGCGGAAGCCCATCTCCTTCAGCAGATAGTTCTCTTCCGTATGCGGCCATTCGATCGACCGCACCGTGCCGCCGGCGAGCCCGGTCGCGGTGTTGGCATTTGTCGGAATCTCCAGCCGGTCATTGTAGCGCCATGTCGCGAGCTTCCAGACCCAGCCGGCGAGGGTGGCAAGCAGGGCCCAGGCCAGCATCTCCGCTGAACCCAGCTCGAACCCCTGAAGCAGGGCGTTGGCGAGAACGCTTCCGGTCATGGCAGCAAAGATGAGATAGGCCGGCAACGTATATCGGCTGTGCCATTGCGCGACCGGCTTCAGCGAAGCGTAGATCATGCCCGTCGTGCAGACAGTCACGACGGCGCCAGCCGCCGCCAGCAGGCCGGCGGCCGCCACCCAGCCGCCGCTCTTGCCGAGAAACACCCAGCCGATGCCGAACAGCACGGCCGGGATGAAGGTCGCGACCGACGCCACGCCTTCGCGCGACAGCCACGAGCTGCGCCATTGCGAGAAGGCGCGCCAGGCGCGCCTGGGACGGCCGAGATGACCGGTGGAGGACAAAAGCCCGGCCACGATCAGCCCGAGCGCCAGCGCCATGCCGACAAGCCCAAGCCGGAAATCGGCGGGAATGAACCCCAACCCGCCAAGCAGGCCGAGCAGCGCCAACAGGCCGTAGCCGGCACCGGTGGCGGTTGTGAAGAAGACGACCGAGAAAGCGGGGTGCATGATCAGTTCGAAAGCACGCGGTCGATCCAACCGAGAAAGCCGCCCTCGGCCTTGATCGGCTCCAGCGCGGGCGCGTCGACCTTCGCCGCCCGTTCGCTGCGGGCGCGCGGCGGCAAATAGCGGTTGGTCGGCTTGTAGCCGAGTTCCGGCATCAGTGCCACGCCGCCACGCTCCTCGACGAGTTGCGAGATCGCCGAGGTGGGATCGCCGAGATCGCCGAAATGCCGGGCGCTGGTCGGGCAGGCGGCGACGCAGGCGGGCACGCGATCTTCCTCGGCCAGATTGTCGTTGTAGATGCGGTCGACGCAGAGCGTGCATTTCTTCATGACGCCGACATCCGCGTCGAACTCGCGCGCGCCATAGGGGCAGGCCCAGCTGCACAATTTGCAGCCGATGCATTTATCCTCGTCGACCAGCACGATGCCGTCGGAGGCGCGCTTGTAGGAGGCGCCGGTCGGGCAAACGGTGACGCAGGCCGGCTGCTCGCAATGGAGGCAGGAGCGCGGGAAGTTCACTGTCCGGCAGCCCCGCTCCGTCGTGTGCTCGTAGGCATGCACCCGGTTGAACCAGACGCCGTCAACATGTCCGCCATAAGGGTCGATGTCGGTCAGCGGCGCCATATGGCCGCCGGTGTTCCACTCCTTGCAGGCGGTGACGCAGGCCTGGCAGCCGACGCAGGTGTCGAGGTCGATGACGAGGCCGAGCTTCTTGTCGGTTTGGGCGGGAAGGCAGGTCATTCGGCGGCTTCCCTTTTCATGCGGAATTCCGCGCCGAAGCGAAGTACGTCGGGCGACGGTTCGAAATGCGGCGGCTGAGCAAAACGCTCGAATTGCGGTTCGGTGAAGCCGGCTTCCTCGGCCGAGCATTTGACGATCCGCACGCGCACGTCGAACCACGCCGCCTGTCCCGTGACCGGATCGGAATTCGAATAGCGCTTGCCGTTGGCATCGGCCGATGTCTGGTCGCCGATGATGTGGTTGAGCAGGAAGCCGCGATTGCTCTCGGCCGCATCGTCCTTCAGCGCCCAGCTGCCGCGCCGCTTGCCGATCGCGTTCCAGGTCCACACCGTGTCCGGGTTGACGCCGTCGATCAGCTTGATCTGGCCCTTCACCCTTCCGTTGATGCTTTCGATCCAAACCCAGTCGTCGTCGGCAAGGCCGAGCTTGCTGGCCGTCTGGCGATGCACGAACAGCCGGTTCTGGCTGGTGATCTGCCGCAGCCACGCATTCTGCGAACCCCAGGAATGGTACATATGCATCGGTCGCTGCGTCAGCGCATGCAGCGGATATCTTTCAAGGTCGACGGCGTCGTCCTCGAAGGGCGCGTACCAGAACGGCAGCGGGTCCATATAGGCTTCGATGCGGCCGCGTTCGGCGTCGGGTGGCTGCACCTTGCCGTGGCCACGCGCTGCCAGCCTGAACCGTTGGATCGGCTCCGAGTAAAGCTGGAAGACGATCGGCTCTGCGCAGGGGATGAAACCCATCTCGACCGCGAAATCGAGATAGGCGCGGTTGCCCATCTTGTAATAGCGCTGGTCGTCGGAAAAATCGTGGTGCCAGAAGCCGCCATTGTCGATGTAGCGCTGCAACTGGTCTGGGTTGACGTCGCCCTTGCCGATCGAGCCACCATCCTTGCCGCGCCAGCCGGCTAGAGGGCCGATGCCGGGCGTGCGCTGATGGTTGACGATGTAGTCGGCATAGTCGCGGTATGTCGCCGAGCCGTCCTCGTTGACGAAGCAAGGCAGGCCGAGCCGCGCGCCGAGTTCGATCAGCACCGACTGGAACGGCCGCACGTCGCGATCCGGCTGCACCACGGGGTGGCGAATGGCGTCGGCGGCGCCGTCGGCATGGCTGATCGGCCGGTCGAGCAGGCTGATGCAGTCGTGCCGTTCGAGATAGGTGGTGTCGGGCAGCACCAGGTCGGCGAACGGCACGGTCTCGGAATAATAGGCGTCGGAATAGATGATGAAGGGGATCTTGTAGGCGCCGGCCTCGTCCTTGTCGGTCAGCATGGCAATGGTCTCGACCGTGTTCATCGACGAGTTCCACGCCATGTTCGACATGTACATCATCAGCGTGTCGATCGGATAAGGATCGCCGGCCCAGGCGTTGCGGATCACCGTGTGCATCAGCCCATGCGCGGCCAAAGGCGCTTCCCAGGAATAGGCCTTGTCGATGCGGACAGGCCGGCCGGCCTCGTCGACAAGAAGATCATCCGGTCCGCAGACGAAGCCGAGCGGCACGCCGTCCAGCGGCGTCATCGGCTGGGCGTTTTTTCCGCATGGCTTCGGTCCCGGCGGCGCGCAGCGCGGATAGGGCGGCTTGAAGCGGAAGCCACCCGGAACGTCCACCGTGCCGAGCAGAACCTGCAGCAAATGGATGGCGCGGCAGGTGTGAAAGCCGTTGGAATGGGCCGAGATGCCGCGCATGGCATGCATCGACACCGGCCGCCCCTTGATCGTCTCATGCCGCCGGCCCGCCCAGTCGGTCCAGGCGATCGGCAGCTCGATCGTCTGCTCGAAGGCGACATGCGCCAACTCCGCCGCGATCCGCCGGATCGTGTCGGCGCCGACGCCGCAGCGCGCGGCGACCGCGTCGGGCGAGTAGCTGTCGTCCAGATAGCGATCGGCGATGAGCTGGAACACCGGCACGCAGTGCCGCCCGCCGACGTCGTAGCCGCCGGTCAGCGCCGGCTTTGCTTCGGGATCGGCTGCATTGACCGGATGCTTGGCCACCCTGTCCCAAGCCAGCGGGTTGCCGTCGGCGTCGCGCACAAAGAGTCCGTCGTCGGCAGCGCCCGGCTCCTGCACGACCAGCACCGTCGCGTTGGTGTAGCGCAGCAGATAGTCGAGATCGACGCGGCCGGCCTTGAGCAGGTCGTGGACCAGCGCCAGCACGAACAGGCCGTCGGTGCCCGGCCTGATGCCGATCCAGTCGTCGGCGATGGCATTGTAGCCGGTGCGGCACGGGTTGATCGAAACCACCTTGGCGCCGCGCGCCTTGAGCTTGCCGAGGCCGATCTTGATCGGGTTGGAGTCATGGTCCTCGGCAACGCCGAACAGCATGAAATATCGGGTGTTGTCCCAGTCGGGTTCGCCGAACTCCCAGAACGAGCCGCCGATCGTGTAGAGCCCGCCGGCCGCCATGTTGACCGAGCAGAAGCCGCCATGCGCGGCGAAGTTCGGCGTGCCGAATTTCGACGCCCACCAGCCGGTCAGCGATTGCGACTGGTCGCGTCCGGTGAAGAAGGCGAGTTTTTTCGGATCGGTGCGGCGGATCGCCGACAGCCTCTCGGTGGCGATGGTCAGCGCCTCGTCCCATTCGATCTCACGGAATTCGCCCGAGCCGCGCGGGCCTGTGCGCAGCAGCGGTTTCTTCAGCCGCGCCGGGCTGTAATGCTGCATGATGCCGGCGCTGCCCTTGCCGCAGATCACACCGCGGTTCACCGGATGGTCCTTGTTGCCGTTGATGTAGCGGACCTTGCCGTCCTTGATGTGGACGTCGATGCCGCAGCGGCAGGCGCACATATAGCAGGTGGTCTTGGCGACGCGGTCGGAGACGCTGGGCGAAGTCTCGACGCCGTCGCCCTCATTTGGCGCGTGAGTGTCGGAAAGAGGCCGTTGCGAGGGTGCGGAATTGGCGCCGCGCGGCGCCAATTCCGCACCCTCGCAACGGCCTCTTTCCGAC
>NZ_RZSA01000320.1:0-6406 GCF_003998075.1 Mesorhizobium sp. M2A.F.Ca.ET.037.01.1.1
GCGCATGTAACAACTGCCTCCGGTTCGCCGCAGCATCGCTTCGGCCAAGCTTTCGGATCCCATGGAAAGACGCGAAATTGCCAGGGCAGGGATCAGCTCCGAGTGGGTTTTCTCGAGCACGACGGTGTAGCCCGGGCGAATGTAGCTGTCGGGATTCACCTCCGATAGCGTCCTGGCAAAGGTCGAGACCATCACATATTCCTCGACCATGAGGTGCTCATAAGTAATTTCGGGAAGGTAGCGGGGTGCGTAGAGCACCGCTATGTCGAGATTTCCCATGCTGAGATCGGTCACCATCTGATTGGAATAGTCGGATTCCACATGGATCGAGGCTTTGGGAAGCACCTGGCAGAGCGCCTCCACCCACCCCGGCAGCACCGATCGTGTCATGCCAACCTGGGCGGCCACACGCAGCGTCCCTTCGAACCGGTTGAACGCGCGAACGTCATGGCGCGCCTGCGACCAGGTCGAAAGCATCGCTCGCGCGTAGGCCTCGAAACGTCGCCCCGCCGCAGTCGGCTCAGCGCCAGCCCGACCACGATGGAAAAGCTCTGACCCTACCGCGCTTTCGAGACTCTTGATCCGAGTACTGACCGTAGACTGAGTAATGTTCAGCCGGTCGGCAGTCCGGTTGAAGTTCCGCGATTCAATAATGTCGAGGAACGTCTCGATGTGGTCCAGCTGCATGCGTCGTACCTTAATCGAAAAAGCCGATCGTTACCCAGAGATCATTGGCTTGATCCGGCAATTGTCAAGGCGGAAGGTGGAGGCACTAAACGGCCAGCACGGCCGGGCTAGACAGGGAGCGAAAGCTAAAGTGTTTATCGTCGACTGCGATTGTCACAACTATTGGTCAAGCGCCACGGTTTTGGAGCCGTATCTTTCTGGCATCTGGAAGGACATGTTCATCGAGGGCGAGAAGACTGGCCCGAAAGGATCGTTCCCGCACGGCCATCGCCCCTGGTTTCATCCGCAGGATTTCTCCCGAAAGGATGTGCGGCCTGAGACTGAAGCGGACAACTACCGGATCATGAAAGACAAACACCTCGACAAATATAATGTCGGCGTGGCGATCCTGACCGGCGACGAGCCCATTGAAGCCTCAACGCTGGCAAATCCCTATTACGCTAGTGCGCTGGTCAGTGCCTACAATGACTATCAGATCGCGGAGTGGTTGCCGAAGGACAATCGCTTCATGGGCTCGATCGTCATTGCGCCCCAGGATCCAAAGCTGGCGGCCGCTGAAATCCGTCGGCTGGGCAGTCATCCGCGCATGGTCCAGGTTCTAGCCTCCCAAGGCTCAGTGAAGCCGTATGGTGATCCCTTCTACCACCCGATCTATGAAGCCTGCGCGGAAATGGGATTGCCGTTCGCCATTCACCTCGGCGGGCACGGAGGCGTCAACTGGAACGCCGTCGCGCCTGCCCCCACAACTTTCTTCTGGGAAACACACGCCATTCTGCACATGTCGGCGATCAGCCATGTCGCCAGCATGATCGCTCACGGCGTTTTCGAGAAATGGCCAGAACTCTATTTCGTAGTGATCGAATGCGGCGTCGCCTGGGTGCCGACGGTGCTATGGCGCCTCGATGCTGACTACAAGGCGCTGCGTAAAGAAACGCCATGGCTCAAAATGCTACCGTCGGAATACTGCCGCCGTAACATCCGCTTCTCAACACAGCCGCTGGAACAGCCAGCCAACGTCCAGCATCTGTGGTCCATTCTGGAAGCGATGGATGGCGAGAACACGCTGATGTTCGCGTCAGACTATCCGCACTGGGACTATGACGACGCCAACACGCTCCACATCCCGCCGTCCTGGAAAGTCAAGGTGATGGGTCAGAATGCGCTCGACGTCTACAAGCGCATTCCTGCCATCCTGACCGCGAACGCCGCCTGACGGAGCAGAATATGGGCGAGAAAACCTTCATCTGCCGCGTTGACGAGATCGAAGCCGGCACACCTGTCATTGCCAAAGTCCGTAGCCTTTCGGTGGGTGTGTTCCGCATCGGAGAAACCTTCCATGCGCTGCTCAACATCTGTCCGCATCGAGGCGCGCCCCTATGTGAAGGGCCGCAATGCGGGACGACCGCGCCTGTCGAGGATGCGCGGTTCATCTATCATAGAGAAAACGAGATCGTGCGCTGCGCCTGGCATGGCTGGGAGTTCGACATCAAAACTGGTTCGGCACTCGTCGACCCAACTGTGCGTGCGCGAACATTCCCGGTCACAGTTGAGGACGGCAACATCTATGTAACGGCGTGACGGTAGAAAACGATCAATAGTCAAGTGCACGGAGTGGCAAGCAATGAAATAATAAATTACGGACAAGCTTGCTTGAGGAGTGTTCAAAAAAACGCGGAAAATCCGCAAATGGGAGAGCGAAAATGTCTGAATCTGAGTACAAACTTCGCATTGCGCAAAGTCTGATCGGGCGCGGCAAGGTTTCCCGCCGCGACTTCATCCATTTGGGACTAGCGGCGGGCCTTACCGTCGCTGCCTCGGATCAAATCTTCGTCACGGTAGCACGGGCACAACCACAGCAAGGCGGCTTTGCCAAGCTTGGCATGGCGCATGGCGCGACGACAGATTCCATAGATCCGGCCGGCTATCCGGATACTTTCACGCAAACGGCCTTCTCGGGCGCTATGTCCAACGGCCTCACGGAGGTTGACGCCAAGGGCGACATCCAGCCGGACTTGGCCGAGAGCTTCGAATCTTCGAACGCCGCCAAAACGTGGGTTTTCAAGCTGCGCAAGGGGGTCACCTTCCACAACGGCAAGAACGTGACGGCGGAAGATGTCGTGACCTCGATGCGCTATCACATGGGTGCCGATACCAAATCAGCGGCGAAGTCTCTGCTTGAATCCGTTTCCGACATCAATGCGGATGGCCCAGAAACGGTTGTCTTCACGCTCAACAGCGGCAACGCCGATTTCCCTTACATCATGAGCGACTATCATTTCGTCATCATGCCGAGCGTGGATGGGAAAGCGGATTGGGGATCAGGAACGCGAACCGGCGCATTCGTGCTCGAGAATTTCCAACCCGGCGTTTCGGCCAAGCTCAAGCGCAACCCGAACTATTTCAAGAACGGCAAGCCTTACCTGGATGAGGTGGAATTCATCGCCATTACGGATTTGGCCGCACGCATGGCTGCCCTCTCAACCGGGGAAGTGGATTACATTGGCCGCGCCGATCTGAAGACACTCGGCATGTTGAAGCGCAACCCAAAAATCGAGATCATCGAAGTCACCGGCTACGGCCACTATACCTTGCCGATGAACGTCACTATGGCGCCTTTCGACAATCCGGATGTGCGCATGGCAATGAAATGGGCGATCAACCGTCAAGAGATAGCCGACAAGATTTTCCTCGGACACGCAACCGTTGCCAATGACAATCCGATCGCGCCGGCGATCAAGTTTTACAAGAACCCGGAGCCGCAACACCGTTTCGATCCCGAAAAAGCCCGCCACTATCTGAAGAAGGCGGGAATGGAAAAACTGAAGGTTGATCTCTCGGTCGCCGATGCCGCTTTCGCAGGTGCGGTTGACGCAGCGGCGCTCATTCGCGAGACGGCCGCACAGTGCGGCATCGACGTGAATGTGGTACGCGAGGCCGAGGACGCCTATTGGGACAATATCTGGCTCAAGAAGCCGTGGTGCGCTTCCTATTGGAGTGGTCGCGCGACAGCCGACTGGATGTTCACACAAGCCTTCGCAGCGGAATCCAGCTGGAACGAGTCATTCTGGAAGAATCCTCGTTTCAACGAATTGCTTGTTCAGGCGCGAGCCGAGACGGATGAGGCCAAGCGGGCCGACATGTATGGCGAAATGCAGCAGCTGACCCATGACGATGGCGGGAGCATCGTGCTGGTATTTAACAACTTCGTAAGCGCCAAATCCAAGAAACTAGGACATGGCGATGTGGCGCCCAATTGGGAAAATGACGGACTGAAGATGGCTGAGCGCTGGTGGATGGCGGAGGCGTAGGGTGTTTGCCAACTGCGTCGCTCGCCCTGCGGACGGCGCAATCTTGGGAATGCGCGCATGCGTTTGAATTCGGTCGCCAAAACGGTTCTACAGCGGTTAGGTCTCGGCCTGATTACCCTGTTCATTGTTTCGATCATCATCTTTTCGGCGGTCGCAATGCTGCCCGGCGACTTCGCCAAGGCAACGCTCGGTCAATCTGCCACCCCGGAAACAGTCGCGGCCCTTCAACACGAGATCGGCCTCGATCGCCCGCCAGTCGAGCGTTACTTCAGCTGGGTTGGCAAGATGGTAAAGGGCGACTTTGGATCCTCCTTCGCCAGCCGAACAGGTTACCGGCGCACCGTGGCGGAGATCATCGCGCCTCGTCTCTACAACACCATGTTCCTGGCGGTCATGACCGCTCTCATCGCGGTGCCGCTGGCGTTGGGGTTGGGGATTGTCGCAGCCCTATATCGCAACAGCTGGTTCGATCGGGTTGTAAACACGGTAACACTTACGACCATTTCGTTCCCGGAATTTTTCGTGGCCTACATGCTCGCCTTCCTGGTTATCTCGCGCGATACGTTTGCGGGCACCGAATTCGCCCGGTCTTTACCAGCCTGGCTGGCGATTTCGATCAACTGGACCCTTAACGTCGTACCGAAGTTCCCAACGCTGGCCAATATCAACGACGAGACCCCTTTCTGGGACCACGTCTGGCGTGCCGCTCTGCCGTCCATCACCCTCACGCTTGTCATCGTTGCTCACATGATGCGAATGACGCGCGCGGCTATTCTCAACATGCTTTCAAGCCCCTATATCGACATGGCCCGATTGAAGGGAATGGGGCCAATGGTTGTCGTCGTCCGGCACGCTTTGCCAAATGCCTGGGCCCCGATTGTGACGGTAGTGGCCTTCAATCTTGCCTATCTCATCGTCGGCGTCGTGATTGTCGAGGTGGTGTTCGTCTATCCCGGCGTCGGGCAACTGATGGTCGACGCCGTGAGGTCAAGAGACGTACCGGTCGTTCAAGCCTGCGCGCTTGTGTTCGCCGCAGCCTACATCCTGCTCAACCTGATCGCCGATATCATCTCCATCGCAACCAACCCGAGACTGTTGCACCCACGATGACAAGTGCAGAGCCTGTGATCCAGACCACCAGAGCGCGTAGGGTGAGGCGGACGCGCCGATCTCGCATGAGGATAGCGCTGAAAAAGGCCCCACTCAGCGCCTGGTTCGGTATGGGTGTGATCCTCTGCTACATTATCGTCGCGTTATTTGCGCCTCTGATCGCACCATATCGAGAAACGCAGGTCTTTAGCGAGGCATTCGCGCCCTGGAGCCACGAGTTTACGTTCGGCACCGACCAACTCGGTCGCGACATGCTTACACGACTGATCTACGGAGCCCGCAACACGATCGGCATCGCCTTCATCACAACTATTTTATCCTTCGCAGCGGGTGTGACGCTCGGCCTTCTCGCTGCAATGTACCGGGGCTGGCTGGATCAGCTATTGTCACGCGCCGTGGACGTGTTGATGTCGATTCCGAGCCTGATATTCGCACTGATGCTGCTTTCGATTTTCGGCTCCTCAATGGCCAGCCTCATCTTGATCATAGCTCTGCTCGATTCGACGCGCGTGTTCCGTCTGGCGCGAGCAGTTGGCCTGAACGTGGTGGTGATGGAATATGTCGAGGTCGCGCAGCTGCGGGGCGAAGGCCCCGCATGGATTCTCCGCAAGGAAATCCTGCCCAATGTTCTGCCGCCGCTCATTGCGGAGTTTGGTCTGCGATTTTGTTTTGTTTTCCTAACCATTGCAGCATTGTCGTTCCTGGGCGTCGGCATACAGCCGCCATCCGCCGATTGGGGATCGATGGTGCGGGAAAACGCGACGCTGATTACCTATGGCGATGTCACGCCGCTTCTGCCGGCGGGCGCCATTGCCCTCCTCACAGTAGCGGTGAACTTCGTCGTAGACTGGTTTTTGCATTCAACGAGCGGACTGCGTGATGAAAAGTAGCAATGTTATCGCGCGCGAAAGGGGGACAGATCTTCTCACGGTCCGCAATCTTCACGTTGAAGGCTTTTCCGGCGAGCGCTGGCACCCGATCGTGCGCGGCGTTGATTTCTCACTCAAACGCGGAGAAGTGCTTGGACTAATCGGCGAATCCGGCGCCGGAAAGTCGACTATCGGCCTTGCTGCAATGGGATATGCCAAGCCAGGATGCCGTATTACCCAAGGCTCCGTGGCCTTCGATGGCGCCGATCTTTTGTCAATGAGCGAAGCACGCCGTCGGCGCCTCCGGGGCTCCCGTATTGCCTATGTGGCGCAAAGCGCAGCTGCCTGGTTCAACCCGGCTCACCGGCTCCTCGATCAGACCGTTGAAACGGCGGTTGCGCACGGGATCGCCAGCCGAGGTGAGGCCAACCG
>NZ_RZSA01000321.1:0-6398 GCF_003998075.1 Mesorhizobium sp. M2A.F.Ca.ET.037.01.1.1
GGGTACGACACCGATCCGTGGATCCCAACTGGTTATTGATGGCCAACTTCGGCTTGCCGGGCCTTTTCATATCCGGTTAGGCTAAAACTTATGCCGCGGCCCGACAGCTTGGCTTAAGTTTTTGATTTTATTGGAATTGTGGCGGAGGGAGTGGGATTCGAACCCACGGTGAACTTGCGCCCACGCCGGTTTTCAAGACCGGTGCCTTAAACCGCTCGGCCATCCCTCCATCGTGATCTTCACGAGGCGCTTCGTCCTGTTAACAGCAAAACTGTGCCGACAAGAACGCATGCGCTCCATGCTCTAGTGCGCCGCGCAAAGATCTGTCAATCGCAGGACAGGCTCAATCATATTCTCGGGAGCCGGGGGCAATCCCAGGAAGCCGGTCAGATGCAATTGACAATGCCGCCAAAACCCTGCCAATCTCTACCTGCTAATGTTCTAACGGGGGAATTGATGAAGAAGATCTATGAGAAGCCGGTTTTGACGAAGCGCCAGAAGCTGTCTCGTGCGACGGCCCAACAGCTGCCGTCCAACGTGCAGCCGCAATAGCAGGACAAACCCGCACTCTTATTCGGATTTGACGCGCTGGCGATCTTGTGGCCGGCGCTATTGGCAGCAGGGCGTTCTCGAACGAGCACGGACTTTCCGAGCGGCATTCTGCACTCATGCCACAATCTCGCCCTGTTGCGGCCATAATCGATTAACATCGTGATAAGCAATTCCTGTGCAAAAGGGATTGGGGATCAAGGTGTTGGCCTAACGGGCGACCTCTGGCTCCGTCGGGTGCAGCACGGTAGGGGACAATCGAAAACATGCAGACTCCGACGCGCCCGCGTCTTCGTCGCGCTTCTGCTTTCGCCCTGTGCGCCCTTTCGGGCCTGCTGCTGGCTGCCTGCGCCTCACAGCCCCAGCCGAAGGGGATGGTCTACAAGAAGGCCCGTCCCAAGGAATATTTCGCGGAATCCGAATATGGCGTGAAGGCAAGCCCGCGCGTCCAGTTCATGCGCCGGGGCGGCGGCCGCGACCAGCTCGGCAAGCCCTACCAGGTTCGCGGCAAGTGGTATTATCCGAAGGAAGACAAGAAGGGCTTCACCAAGGTCGGGCTGGCCTCCTGGTATGGCGATGCCTTCCACGGGCGTTTGACCGCCAATGGCGAAGTCTATGACATGACGCATCTGACGGCGGCGCATCCGACGATGCCACTGCCGAGCTATGCCCGCGTCACCAATCTGGAGACCGGCAGTTCCGTGATCGTTCGCGTCAACGACCGGGGTCCCTATCATGAGGGCCGCATCATCGACGTCTCCGAACGCGCCGCGCAGATGCTCGACTATGACAAGGTCGGCACGGCCCGGGTCAAAGTCGAATATGTCGGCCGCGCGCCGCTCGATGGCGACGACGACCAGTATCTGGTGGCGTCCTACCGCCCCGGCAACAACCGGCCGGATCCGTCGGACGGCCTGCCGACCGGTGTGATGGTGGCCATGAACGGCCCGTCGCCGAGCCTCTCGGTGGGCGCGCCGCCGGCCGTGCCGTTCCCTGGACAGTTGACCAATTCGGGGCAGGCCTTTGCCGCGCAGCCGGGCCTGTCGGAACAGCCGACCGTGCAGCCGGCAGCCTTCACGGTGCAAGGCGCCAGTGATGTCGTGCTGCCCGATTTCGGACCGATCGTGCCGGAGCGGCCGGATCTCGGCCTGCCGCCGAACTCGCCCTTCGCCATGGCTTCGCTGTCCTATGCGGATGAGCGGGTGAAGCGCGCCGATGTCTTTGCCGCGCTCGATGCCGGCGGCATGTCGCCGGCCGATATCCTGCGATCGTGGAAGAAATCGAACCGCCAGGAACAGGCGCCCGGATCCGACTACGTCGCCGCCGGTTCCTTCGACGAAGCCGCCGACGCCAAGCGTGTGGCCGCGGCGCTCGAGCCGTTCGGCCGGCCGGAGATCCAGCGCACCGAGCTCGACGGCAATGATTGGTACGCGGTCAATGTCTATCCGGACGGGCACGGCAGCATTGACGACCTGCTCCAGGCAGCCTGGTCGCATGGCGCGCCGGACGCGCTGGTTGTGCGTAACTGATTAAATTTGCACTGCACGTTGATCCGGCCGAAAAAACCCTGCTAGCTTGGCCGCGGGGTAGTCTTGGCGCAATTCCGGGCGACTCTCCGGTTTTGCTCAGATTGGGTCGACATTTCATGCAATTGCGCGTTCTTCCGCCTTTCGCCAGCCTTCTGGGATTGGTGCTGGCGCTGTTGTGCGCCGCCCCGGCTGGCGCGCAGCTGTTCGAGACCAAGGCGACGCAGGCGTTCATGATCGATGCCGACACCGGCACGGTGCTCTTCGCCAAGGACCCCGACAAGCCGATCCCACCGGCCTCGATGGCCAAGCTGATGACGATGGAGGTGGTCTTCAACGCTCTCAAGGCGAAGCGGATCACGCTCGACGACACGTTTGTCGTCAGCGAAAACGCCTGGCGCACCGGCGGCGCGCCGTCCGGGACCTCGACCATGTTCGCAAAGCTCAAATCCGAGGTCCGCGTCGAGGACCTGATCCAGGGTGTCACCGTGCAGGCCGCCAATGACGGCTGCATCGTGCTTGCCGAGGGCATGGCCGGCTCGGAAGCGAATTTCGCCGCGCAGATGACGGATCGCGCCCGCCAGCTCGGCCTGTCGAAATCGACCTTCGTCAATTCGACGGGCCTGCCTGCCGACGGCCAGCAGACGACGGTGCGCGAGCTGACGATGCTGGCGCTGCATCTGTGGCGCGACTACCCGGAGTTCTTCCACTATTACGGCCAGCCGGACTTCACCTGGAACAAGATCGCGCAAAGGAACCGCAATCCACTGATCGCCATGGGGATCGAAGCCGACGGCTTTGTGGCCGGCGCCAGCGAACAGGCGGGCTTCGGCCTAGTCGGCACAGTCAGCCACAACGGCATCCGCGTGATCGCCGCGCTCACTGGCCTGGCGAATGACCGCGAACGCTCAGAAGAGGCGCGCAAGCTGCTCGACTGGGGCTCGCGGTCGTTCCAGAAGACCGAGATCTTCGCCAAGGACGAGGTGGTCGGGGAAGCGCAGGTCTTCGGCGGCGCCAAATCCGGCCTGGCCTTGAAAGCCAAGGGCCCCGTGGACATCTTTCTTCCGATAGCCAACCGCGACAAGCTGACCGCCAGGATCGTCTATCAGGGTCCAGTGTCGGCGCCGGTCGAGGAAGGGCAACCGGTCGGTGAGCTGCGCGTTTGGATAGGCGATACGCTTAGCCAGCAGACGCCGCTCTATGCCGCCGAATCGGTGAAGGTGGGCACGCTGCCGCAGCGTGCGCTCGACGCGGCCAAGGAACTCGCTGTCGGCTGGCTGCGTCAGAAACATTTGTGATCGGGCAAGTTCGTGGACCTTTTGTCGGACGGGAGCTATGACAGCGGCCAGCACGGGCAAAGGCAGTCTCGATTGGCGAGCGGATTTTTTATCACTTTCGAGGGCGGCGAAGGAGCAGGCAAGTCGACGCAGATCGAGCGGCTGGCGCGGCGCATGCGCGCCAAGAAATACGAGGTGCTGGTCAGCCGCGAGCCGGGTGGATCGCCTGGCGCCGAGGCGGTAAGGCACGTTCTTCTGTCCGGCGCGGCCGAGCCGTTCGGCCCGAAGATGGAGGCAATCCTGTTCGCCGCCGCGCGCTCCGACCATGTCGAGCAGGTCATCCGGCCGGCAGTCGAGCGCGGCTCGATCGTGCTGTGCGACCGTTTCATCGATTCCTCGCGCGTCTACCAAGGTGTCACCGGCGGGCTCGACGCGGATTTCATGAAGGCGCTGGAGGCCGTGGCCATCAACGGCTTGATGCCGAACATGACGCTGATCTTCGACATCGATCCGGCCGAAGGCCTGAAGCGGGCGGCCGCGCGGCGCGGCGCGGGTGACGCCGCCGATCGTTTCGAGAAGGAGACTTTGGCCATCCACCGGCGGCGGCGCGAGGCTTTCCTGGCCATTGCCGCGGCGGAGCCGGAGCGCTGCATCGTCATCGACGCGGCCGCCGATCCCGATACGGTGGAAGATGTCGTCACCGCCGCCGTCTTCGCGGCGCTGGAAGAGAGGATGCCGGCGCAAAGGATCGAGACGGCGCCGGCATGATCTTCGAACGCATCGCCCCAGAGCAGCACGACACGCTGGACGGCGTGCCCGAGCCGGCCGAAACGCCGCGGCTGATCGGCCACGCGACGGCGGCCGGGATGCTCGCTGGCGCCTACCGCGCGGGCAAGCTGCCGCATGCGCTGATCTTTGCCGGGCCGCTCGGCATCGGCAAGGCGACGCTGGCGTTCCATCTGGCGCACCATCTTCTGAAATATCCGGATTTCAGGACGGCGCCCGACACGCTTGCCGTTCCCGATCCGGCGTCCCCACTGTTTCGCCAGATCGCCACCGGCGCGCATCCGGGCGTGCTGCATCTGACGCGCCCCGCCAACGACAAGATCAAGAGCTTCAAGACGGTGCTGACCGTGGACGAAATCCGCAGGGTCAGCCGCTTCCTGTCAATGACTTCGCATGATGGCAGCTACCGTGTCGTCATCGTCGACCCGGCCGACGACATGAACACCAACGCCGCCAATGCCTTGCTCAAGAATCTCGAGGAGCCGCCGGCGCGCACCTTGTTCATTCTGATCGTGCACGCGCCGGGCAGCCTGCTGCCGACGATCCGCTCGCGTTGCCAGATGGTGCGGCTCGCGCCGCTGGCGGCCGACGAGCTGATGGCCGTGCTGGAGAATGTCGAACCGCCGCCGCCGGATGATGCGGCCGCACGCGCGGCGCTCGCCGAGCGGGCAGGGGGCAGCGCGCGCAACGCCATCCTGCTCACCCAATATGGCGGGCTGGAGATCGCCGGCGCGCTCGACGCACTGGTGACGGCCGGGAAGCCCGACATTGCCGGCGCCCACCGCCTCGCCGAGGCCGTGGCGGGACGCGACCAGGCGATCCAGTTCGACATCTTCAATCGCCGCGCGCTCGATCTGCTTTCGGCCGCCGCCAGCGAAGCGGCGCTGTCCGGCGACCTCGCCAGGGCCAAAACCCTGTCTGAGGCTTGGCAGGAGGCGCTTAACACGATATCTGAGGCCGAGACCTACAATCTCGACAAGAAGCAGCACGCCCTGACCATGATCGACCGCCTGAATTCTGCGATGCGAATGTGACGGCCCGTTCGATGCATGCCGTTGGCCCACTTTCGGGCGGCCTGCATTGGCCTCGGGATGGCAATCGACGTTCCGATGCGATATCCACCGCCACAACTCACATTCAGATATTTTGACGGTTCATTCATGTCACGCGACACATTCTACATCACGACCGCGATCTCCTATCCGAACGGCAAGCCTCATATCGGCCATGCCTATGAGCTGATCGCCACCGACGCGCTTGCCCGCTTCCAGCGGCTCGACGGCAAGGACGTGTTCTTCCTGACCGGCACCGACGAGCACGGCATCAAGATGCTGCAGACGGCGCGCAAGGAAGGCATCGCGGCGCGCGAGCTCGCCGACCGCAATTCGGCCGAGTTCAAGCGCATGGCGAGCGCGCTGAACGCTTCCAACGACGATTTCATCCGTACCACCGAGGAGCGGCATTATGCGTCCTCCCAGGCGATCTGGAAGGCGATGGCCGCCAATGGCGACATCTACAAGGGTGGCTATGCCGGCTGGTATTCGGTGCGCGACGAGGCCTATTACGGCGAGGAGGAGACCGAGGTCCGCGCTGACAATGTGCGCTACGGGCCGCAGGGAACGCCTGTCGAATGGGTCGAGGAGGAAAGCTATTTCTTCCGCCTGTCGGCCTATCAGGACAAGCTCATCGCGCTCTACGAGAGCCAGCCCGATTTCATCGGTCCGGCCGAGCGTCGCAACGAGGTGATGAGCTTCGTCAAATCCGGGCTGAAGGACCTGTCGGTCTCGCGCACCACCTTCGACTGGGGCGTGCCGGTGCCTGGCGACGAGAAGCATGTGATGTATGTGTGGGTCGACGCCTTGACCAACTACATCACCGGCATCGGCTATCCCAATGAAAACGATGATAAATGGCGTTTCTGGCCAGCCGACGCGCACATCATCGGCAAGGACATCGTGCGCTTCCACGCGGTCTATTGGCCGGCGTTCCTGATGTCGGCGGGAATTCCGCTGCCGAAGCGCGTCTTCGGCCACGGCTTCCTGTTCAACCGCGGCGAGAAGATGTCGAAGTCGGTCGGCAACGTCATCGACCCGTTCACGATGGTGGACCATTACGGCGTTGACCAGGTGCGCTATTTCTTCCTGCGCGAGGTGCCGTTCGGTCAGGACGGCAACTACAGCCATGAGGCGATCGTCAACCGCACCAACGCGGATCTCGCCAATGGCCTTGGCAATCTGGCGCAGCGGTCGCTGTCCATGAT
>NZ_RZSA01000322.1:2500-6393 GCF_003998075.1 Mesorhizobium sp. M2A.F.Ca.ET.037.01.1.1
AAGATTTGTTCGAACTTCATGGGTCCGCAAGGGCCAATGATTTGTCGCAAGGGACGCTCAATCCCTTGCCTATGATGGGTTTGCCTAACCGCGCCCTCGAACGGATCTCGAGAAGCTGGTCTTTTTGTGCCAATTCCATTGAAGCGGATCCCGCACAGGATCTGGTTCGAGGCGACGATCCCTTCGGGATCGCGCTTAGCTAATCTCGTAAGGGGTTTGGCTTGAACGACAATCCCTTCGGGATTGCGTGATGGGTATTGGCAATGAGAACGATCAAGTGTCTTAAGGGCAATTGGTGGATGCCTTGGCATGCACAGGCGATGAAGGACGTGATACGCTGCGATAAGCTACGGGGAGGTGCGAATACCCTTTGATCCGTAGATCTCCGAATGGGGAAACCCACCTAAGGTACTTGGAAAATCAGAGCAGCGGAGCAATCTGCTGCTGTGGTTTCCAAGTATCGCTAATAGGTAACTTATCCTGAATCCATAGGGATAAAGTGGCGAACGCGGGGAACTGAAACATCTAAGTACCCGTAGGAAAGGACATCAACCGAGACTCCGGAAGTAGTGGCGAGCGAACCCGGACCAGGCCAGTGGCGATTGAGAGACAAGCGGAACCTTCTGGAAAGTAGGGCCATAGCGGGTGACAGCCCCGTACGCGTAATGCGATCAATCGTCCTCGAGTAAGGCGGGACACGTGAAATCCTGTCTGAAATTGGGAGGACCACCTTCCAAGCCTAAGTACTCGTGCATGACCGATAGCGAACTAGTACCGTGAGGGAAAGGTGAAAAGCACCCCGACAAGGGGAGTGAAAGAGTACCTGAAACCGATTGCCTACAAACAGTGGGAGTCCGCAAGGATGACCACGTACCTTTTGTATAATGGGTCAGCGACTTAGTGTGACGAGCAAGCTTAAACCGGTAGGTGTAGGCGCAGCGAAAGCGAGTCTGAACAGGGCGTTCAGTTCGTCGCATTAGACCCGAAACCGAGTGATCTAGCCATGAGCAGGCTGAAGGTAAGGTAACACTTACTGGAGGGCCGAACCCATAACTGTTGCAATAGTTCGGGATGACTTGTGGCTAGGGGTGAAAGGCCAATCAAACTCGGAAATAGCTGGTTCTCCGCGAAATCTATTTAGGTAGAGCGTCGACCGAATACCCCAGGGGGTAGAGCACTGGATGGGCTAGGGGTCCTCACCGGATTACCAAACCTAACCAAACTCCGAATACCTGGGAGTACTAGTCGGCAGACACACGGCGGGTGCTAACGTCCGTCGTGAAAAGGGAAACAACCCTGACCTACAGCTAAGGTCCCCAAGTTATGGCTAAGTGGGAAAGGATGTGAGGATCCCAAAACAACCAGGATGTTGGCTTAGAAGCAGCCATCATTTAAAGAAAGCGTAACAGCTCACTGGTCTAAATAAGGGTCTTTGCGCCGAAAATGTAACGGGGCTAAAGCCATACACCGAAGCTTAGGGTTCGTGAGCAATCACGAGCGGTAGCGGAGCGTTCTGTAAGCTGATGAAGCCGTACCCGTGAGGGGCGGTGGAGGTATCAGAAGTGCGAATGCTGACATGAGTAACGTAAGGGGAGTGAGAGACTCCCCCGCCGAAAGACCAAGGGTTCCTGCTTAAAGTTAATCTGAGCAGGGTTAGCCGGCCCCTAAGACGAGGCGGAAACGCGTAGTCGATGGGAACCACGTTAATATTCGTGGGCCTGGAGGTAGTGACGGATCACACAAGTTGTCCAATCTTATCGGATTGAACGGGCAGCGGAGTGGTTCCAGGAAATAGCTCCTCCTTATAGACCGTACCCGAAACCGACACTGGTGGTCAGGTAGAGTATACCAAGGCGCTTGAGAGAACTATGCTGAAGGAACTCGGCAAATTGCACGCGTAACTTCGGAAGAAG
Source organism: Mesorhizobium sp. M2A.F.Ca.ET.037.01.1.1 (assembly GCF_003998075.1). Lineage (NCBI taxonomy): Bacteria > Pseudomonadati > Pseudomonadota > Alphaproteobacteria > Hyphomicrobiales > Phyllobacteriaceae > Mesorhizobium > Mesorhizobium sp. M2A.F.Ca.ET.037.01.1.1. Next base: position 4,414 of record NZ_RZSA01000322.1, read on the forward strand.
CGTGACCCTTTTTAGCGCAAGCTAGGGAGGGTGGCACAGACCAGGGGGTAGCGACTGTTTATCAAAAACACAGGGCTCTGCGAAGCCGCAAGGCGACGTATAGGGTCTGACGCCTGCCCGGTGCTGGAAGGTTAAGAGGAGGGGTGCAAGCTCTGAATCGAAGCCCCAGTAAACGGCGGCCGTAACTATAACGGTCCTAAGGTAGCGAAATTCCTTGTCGGGTAAGTTCCGACCTGCACGAATGGCGTAACGACTTCCCCGCTGTCTCCAGCATAGACTCAGTGAAATTGAATTCCCCGTGAAGATGCGGGGTTCCTGCGGTTAGACGGAAAGACCCCGTGCACCTTTACTATAGCTTTACATTGGCATTCGTAGTGGCATGTGTAGGATAGGTGGTAGGCTTTGAAGCCTGGGCGCCAGCTCAGGTGGAGCCACCCTTGAAATACCACCCTTATTACTATGGATGTCTAACCGCGGCCCGTTATCCGGGTCCGGGACAATGTATGGTGGGTAGTTTGACTGGGGCGGTCGCCTCCTAAAGAGTAACGGAGGCGCGCGATGGTGGGCTCAGAACGGTCGGAAATCGTTCGCTGAGTGCAATGGCATAAGCCTGCCTGACTGCGAGACTGACAAGTCGAGCAGAGACGAAAGTCGGTCATAGTGATCCGGTGGTCCCGCGTGGAAGGGCCATCGCTCAACGGATAAAAGGTACGCCGGGGATAACAGGCTGATGACCCCCAAGAGTCCATATCGACGGGGTTGTTTGGCACCTCGATGTCGACTCATCGCATCCTGGGGCTGGAGCAGGTCCCAAGGGTATGGCTGTTCGCCATTTAAAGCGGTACGTGAGTTGGGTTCAGAACGTCGTGAGACAGTTCGGTCCCTATCTGCCGTGGGTGTAGGAATATTGAAAGGATCTGTCCCTAGTACGAGAGGACCGGGATGGACGGATCTCTGGTGGACCTGTTGTGGCGCCAGCCGCATCGCAGGGTAGCTATATCCGGACGGGATAACCGCTGAAGGCATCTAAGCGGGAAACCCACCTTGAAACGAGTATTCCCTGAGAACCGTGGAAGACGACCACGTTGATAGGCCGGGTGTGGAAGAGCGGCAACGCTTGAAGCTTACCGGTACTAATAGTTCGATAGGCTTGATCGTTCTCATTACTTATATCCATCAAGGCACAATCCGAAGGATTGTCGCCATTCTCACTCACGCTTGTTCCGCCCTTCGGGCGGCGCTACGTGGGTGCGGCGCAACGGCGCCGACGGTCGGTCGACCTTGCGAAGCTTCGCTTCGAAGGGTGCCGGGCCGAATGAACATCCAAGGCACAACAAAGACCAGCGAACAGCTTGGAAAGCAGCAAATAGGGTCCCCTATTGGCTACTCACTATCGGCTATTCGCTTTAAAAAGCTTCTCGATTTGAACATGCGTTTTGCCGACCTGGTGGTTATGGCGGAGCGGCTGCACCCGATCCCATTCCGAACTCGGCCGTGAAACGCTCCAGCGCTGATGGTACTTCGTCTCAAGACGCGGGAGAGTAGGTCGCTGCCAGGTCTGCCAAGCGCATGTTCAACTCTCATCTTCTCTCTACGATAAAGGCCCGCCAACGGGACCCCGGGCCGCGAAAGCGGCCCTTTCATTTGGTGAGCCGTCTACCTATCTGTAGGCCAACCTATCCATAGGCTTGCGCTTACGCCCAAGAACGCAAGCAAACGCTTGCTCGTAGTTGCAAGCAAACGCTTGCTCGTAGGTGACGCGGGGTGGAGCAGCCCGGTAGCTCGTCAGGCTCATAACCTGAAGGTCACAGGTTCAAATCCTGTCCCCGCAACCAAATCAAAAGGCCCGCTTGGCTCCTCGCCAGCGGGCCTTTTGCTTTGGCAGCCAACGATGGTCGCCCTACCCGCCAACCCGGTGAACTGCGGCGCCAAGAAAGTCGAGCGCTGAACGGCGCCGATGATCTTGACGCCGCGGGGTAC
>NZ_RZSA01000323.1:0-6389 GCF_003998075.1 Mesorhizobium sp. M2A.F.Ca.ET.037.01.1.1
GACAGGCCGTTTTCTCTTCCGCCAACTTGCCGGCGGCGATCGCTGTGTTCGTGCTTGCGATCTGCGCGCTCTTCGTCGATCAGCAAAACAGAAAAGTCTCCGACCAGCTGTTGCGCGCCGACGTGCTCGCCAAGGTCAACATCATCCGCGCCAAGCTCGAGGGAAACATAAACGGCAACCTGCAGCTGGTGCAGGGCCTTGCTTCGGCGGTGACGACCGAGCCGTATATGGGGCAACAGCGATTTGCGGCGCTCGCCGCGAACCTGTTCAAGGAGAAATCACAGCTGCGCAACATTGCCGGCGCGCCCGACCTTGTGATCTCGTTGATGTACCCGATGAAAGGCAACGAAAAGGCGCTCGGGCTCGACTACCGCAAGAACGAAGCACAGCGCATGGCGGCGCTGCGGGCGCGCGACCAGCGCGCCTTGGTCCTGGCGGGTCCGGTAGACCTCGTCCAGGGCGGCCGAGGCTTCATCGGCAGGATTCCGATTTTCGTACCGACAGTGGGCGGCGGTGACCGGTTCTGGGGCATTCTCTCCGCCGTCATCGATGTCGACAGGCTCTTTGCCGCAAGCGGCCTCACCGACCCGGACCTCGATATCGAGGTCGCCCTGACAGGCAAGGACGCGCTGGGCGGCGGCGGCCAGCGCTTCTTCGGCAGCGAGAACGTGGTCAACGGCAACCCGGTAACGGCCGAAGTGGGACTTCCGCTGGGGTCCTGGCAATTGTCGGCGATACCGAAACACGGCTGGCCGGCCACGCCGAAGAATGAGGCCACCTTGTGGGCAACGGTGGCGCTGGCCGGCGCGCTGATTGTGTTGCCCATCCTGATAGCCGGTTGGTTGTTCGGCGAGAGACAGAAGAATTACCCGGAGCTGCGGCGGCTTTCCCAACGCCTTGAGCTTGCGCTAGATGCCTCGGGCATCGGCGTATGGGAACACGACCTCGCCACCTCGCAGCTCGTGTGGGACGATCGCCTCAACGAGATCTATGGCAGGCCGGCTGACGGCCGGCCGCGTGGCTATGACGACTGGGCGCTGACCATTCATCCAGACGACCTGGAGCGCGCAAGAAGGGACTTCGACACGGCGGCAGCAACCCAAGGCCGCTATTCCTCGCAGTACCGTCTTCTCCTTCCTGACGGCACCGTCCGCCATGTGCGCACCCGGGCAGGCTTCCTGCAGGACGTCGACGACACGCCCAAGATGATCGGCGCTGAATGGGACGTGACCAGCGACGTCCTGCTCAATGAGAATCTGGTGCATGAGCGGCAATTGTCGGAATCGAAGAATGCCGAACTTGAGACCGCCAAGGCGCGCATCGAGCACGTTGCGCTGCATGATTCTCTGACGGGCCTGCCCAATCGCCGCTATCTTGATGAGATGCTGGCCGGGGCGCACGATGATCGCACTGCCTTGCTGCATCTCGACCTCGACCGCTTCAAGCACATCAACGACACGCTCGGCCATGCGGCAGGCGACGCCATGCTCATGCATGCCTCGAAGGTCATCAAGGCCAACGTCCGGGCGGCCGACTTCGTGGCGCGCATCGGCGGGGACGAGTTCATCGTGGTGTGCCGCGGACGCAGGGACGATGAACTCGCCGCACTCGCGGACCGGATCATCGAAGAGATGCGCCAACCCGTCGACTATAAGGGCCACCAATGCCGGTTTGGGGTCAGCATCGGGATTGCGGCCAATAGCGGCATCGATGCCAAGCAATTGCTGGTCAATGCCGACCTCGCGCTCTACCGAGCCAAGAGCCGAGGGCGCAACCGTTATGAGTTCTTCAACGAAGAGCTGCAAAGCGAGATCGTGAAGACCAAGCAAACTGCCGACGAGATTCTCGGCGGCTTGGAGCGCAACGAGTTCATTGCCTATTACCAGCCGCAGTTCGACGCCAACACGCTCGAGATCGTCGGTGTCGAAGCGCTGTCGCGCTGGCGCCATCCACAGCGCGGCATCCTCGGCCCCGACGTGTTCCTCCAGGTGGCCGAGGAATTGAACGTGGTCTCGCTCATCGACCGCACGATCCTCGAACAAACGCTCGAGAATTTCCAGCGCTGGTCGCTCGACGGGCTCAACATCCCGCGCGTGTCGGTCAATGTCTCGGCACGAAGGCTGGAAGACAAGGATCTCATCAACGGCCTGCGCAAGCTGGCGATCAAGAAGGGAACCGTTTCATTCGAGCTCGTGGAGTCTATCTTTCTCGACGAGCACGACGACCTTGTCGCTTGGAACATCGAGCACATCAAGGAACTCGGAATCGACATCGAGATCGACGATTTCGGCACGGGCTACGCATCGGTCGTCAGCCTGCTCAAACTGCAACCGCGCCGTCTCAAGATCGACCGGCAGCTCGTCACGCCGATAACCGGCTCGCCGGCGCAGCGGCGGCTGGTGTCGTCAATCATAGAGATCGGCAAATCGCTCGGCATCGGGGTCGTGGCGGAAGGCGTCGAGACGATGGAACATGCGCGCATCCTGAAAGAGCTTGGCTGCGACATCCTGCAGGGCTACGCCTTCGGGCGCCCGATGGACGCAACATCCTTCAGGATCTTCGCGCAGTCGCGGGAGTGGCTGGCAGCGGGATAGCGATGCCGGCTCACCGAGCTGCCATTTGACCGGGCTGTTGCCGGCTGCACGACCCGTTCGGCAAGCGGGCAAACGACAGGACAGCCCTGCCGAGAGGGAGACCCGCTGAAAACCCGGTCATCAAACTGTCACACCAGGCGGCAATCGCCATGGTAGGTTTGCCGCGGCCGCCCCCGCGACCCCGACCGCATCAAGAACCGGCGAAGCCGCCATGAACATCGCCCTCCCCGCCGAAGACACTGATCTCTCGCCCTATCTGCCGGACGAGCACGGGCTGTTCTTCATCTACCATTTCAAGGCCGATGGTTCCCGCACCGCCGATCCCGCCGAGGCGCATTGGAGCTGGCGCAGCTACCAGATCACCGACATGCGCGCCCGCCACGAGATCGGCGCCGAGACGGCCCTGCCGGCGCCGGTGCGCGACGCCTTCCTGTCGCCAAGCCATGGCTGCCAGATCGATTTCGATGACGACTTCCTCTATGGCGACCTGCCGGACCTCAGGCACGATTTTGCCGAGACGCGCGGACTCACGCATTTCCGCTTCGCCTTCAACGACAAGATGCTGGTCGGCGCCCGCAAGCAGCCGCTGGAATCGGTCGACAAGATCCGCAAGCTGGTAGAGAGCGGCACACGGAAATTCCGCACGCCGGCCGAGCTGATCGAAGCGGTGATGGGCCAGTCGCTCGACGGCATGGCGGCCGAGCTCGACAAGATGGGCAACACGCTCGACGGCATCGAGGATCGCATCGTGTGCAATGCATGGCACAATGAGCGCCAGGCGCTGGTCGACGCGCGCCGGCAGCTGGTGCTGATCCACCGGCAGATGGCGACGCTCACCAGCCTCTTCCGCCACCTCGACCATTCGCATCGCAACGAGCTGCCCGACCCGATCAACGACATGGCCACACGCCTCTCGCACCGGGCGCATACGCTGCATCATGACGGCGAGCAGCTGCAGGCGCGCACGCGGCTGCTGCAGGATGAGCTGATGGCGAAGCTTACCGAGCAGTCGAACCAGCTGCTCTACATCCTCTCCGTCATGACGGCGGTCCTGTTGCCGACGACCATCATTTCTGGCCTGTTCGGCATGAATGTCGGCGGCGTGCCGCTGGTCGACACGCCGCACGGCTTTTGGGTGGTGACGGCGATCTCGGTCGTCATAGCCGGCGTTGTTTACAAGATCGTGCGACGGCTCGGGCGCGTGTAGGGCGCCGATCCTATCTCGTCGCCGGCGCCGCCGGCCGCGCTTCGCGGCCCCTGAACATCGACCAGCTGTACATCGCCAGCGCCGTCCAGATCAGCCCGAACGCGATTGCCTGTGTGGTGCCGAACGGCTCACCGAAGATCAGCACGGCGATCAGAAACACCATGGTCGGCGCGATATATTGCATGATGCCTATGGTGGACAGGCGCAGCAGCCTTGCGCCGAAGGCGAAGAGCAGCAGCGGCACGGCGGTGATCGGGCCGCAGCCGATGAGCAAGGCCGTGTCGGCACCGGTGCTGGAGATGAGGTGATCCTGGCCGGTGGCAATCAGGTAGACGATGTAGCAGAGCGCCGGCACCGACAGCAAAAGCACCTCGAGCAGGAAACCCTGGCTCGGGCCGATCGGCAGCGTCTTGCGGAAGAAGCCGTAGGCGGCAAAGGAAAAGGCGAGCGCCAGCGACACCCAGGGCAATTTGCCTGCCTCGACAGTCAGCACCGTCACCGCGATGGCGGCCAGCACAACAGCCGAGATCTGCAGCCGGTCGAGCTTCTCGCCGAGCAGCACGGCGCCGACGATGACATTGACCAGCGGGTTGATGTAGTAGCCCAGCGCGGTCTCGACGGTACGGTCGACCGCGATCGCCCAGACATAGATGCCCCAGTTGACCGAGATCAGCACCGCCGTCAGTGCCGCCATGGCAAGGCTCTTCGGCGAACGGATCGCCGCCTTGAAGTCGGCGGTGCGGCCGGCCCAGAGGAGCACCGCCGCCGCGATCGGCACCGACCAGACGACGCGGTTGGCGATCACCTCGGCAAGCGGCAGATGCGCCACCGCCTTCATATAGAAGGGCAAGAGCCCCCAGAGGAAATAGGCGCCAAGTGCCAGAAGGAAGCCGCGGCGGCCCTTGGCGACTTGATCGGGATCGGCTTTAGCGGTGACCATGGCCCAATGCTATGGCCCAGCGGGCCGCCCAAGACCATCACAAAATTATGATGGATCAACGGAGTTTTGGTGATGGCTCAGCGGGCCGGGACCGCTTCCTTTCCGTGGCGCCGCATCACAATTCGCCTCCGCCGGTCCGCCTACAGAATTTTCTGTTTGCGATGGCCCGCCCGTAGTAATAGCCTCATTTTAGCGCTTGGGGGAATTCTAATATGAAGTGATTCTGGAACCCTTCAATGTCGCGCCTGACAAGTGCCATAAAGAATAGGAAGTATACTTTCTTCCGAGCGCAGCTCGGGGTAAGGCGTCATCTGGCCGACTCGGTCGCCTATCGGGCTTACCGCGCGACAACAGACATCGATTACTTCTTTCACGTTTTCCCGGACCGCAAGCTGATCTATGTGGAAGTACCCAAGGCGGGTTGCACCACAGTCAAGCGACTCCTTTCGATCTGCGCCTACGGAATCAACCATGATGACGATCCCGAAGCATATCATTCGCGTCGAAAATCCGGACTGCTTGCCCCGAGCGACGTCGGCGTAAAACTGTTCGAATCGCTGCTGCGCGACCCGGAGACGCTGATTTTCTCGGTGGTGAGAAATCCATTCTCCAGATTGCGGTCATGTTATCTCAACAAGTTCTATAAGCTCAAACTATCCGACCCAGGAAATACCGGACTGATTGAGCAATTGATGGGCGACATGACCTCATTGTCCTCGTCCGACATCGACCGAGACCAACTGTCTTTCGACAGCTTCGTCAAAGGCGCCTGCACAACGGCTGCTCTCGGCAAGAACGGCCATTGGAGCCTGATGTCAGCAATAATTCCGAATTCGAGCGACTTCAGGATCGAGATCATAAAGCTCGAATCCCTGGCCGAAGGCTTGAATCCTGTCTTGGCCCGATTAGGCGCTTCGGAGGAAATTCGAAACTCGCTGGCAAAACCGCTCAACCAGTCTGCCCCTACGCCAGGAATTGCATGGACCCGGCCGCTGGTTGATCAGGTCAGGCGGGCCTATGCGGAGGATTTCAGGCGGTTCGGTTATGATGCCGACTATCGAGCCGGCTGACGGTCCGAATCCCCCTACTCCGCGGCCACCATCCCAGCCATCTCGCGGTTCTTCATCAGCTTGTAGATGATCGAATCCATAAGCGCCTGGAAGGAGGCGTCGATGATGTTTTCCGAAACGCCGACCGTCCACCAGCGGGCGCCGGTGGAATCATGCGACTCGACCAGGACGCGCGTGATGGCCTCGGTGCCGCCATTGAGGATACGCACCTTGAAGTCGGCGAGCTCGAGATCGACGATCTCGCTTTGGTATTTGCCGAGGTCCTTGCGCAGCGCGATGTCGAGCGCGTTGACCGGGCCGTGGCCTTCCGCCACCGACATCTTCTCCTCGCCATCGACCTCGACCTTCACGATCGCCTCGGAGACGGTCTTCAGATTGCCGTTGGCGTCGAAGCGGCGCTCGACCATGCAGCGGAAGGAGGTGACGTTGAAGAACTCCGGCAAGCCGTGCAGCATTTTTCGCGCGAGCAGCTCGAAGGACGCGTCGGCGCCTTCATAGGCATAGCCTTCGGCCTCGCGCTCCTTGACGACGGCGATCAAGGAGTCGAGCCGGTTGTCGTCCTTCGGCACATCGATGCC
>NZ_RZSA01000324.1:0-6357 GCF_003998075.1 Mesorhizobium sp. M2A.F.Ca.ET.037.01.1.1
GTTGAAGACGGGCTCGGCCTATTACGCGCCGGCGGCCTCGGCGATCGCCATGGCCGAGTCCTATCTCAAGGACAAGAAGCGCGTGCTGCCCTGCGCAGCGCACCTTTCCGGCCAGTATGGCGTCAAGGGAACCTATGTCGGCGTTCCCGTGGTGATCGGCGCCGGCGGCGTCGAGCGGGTCATCGAGATCGACCTGTCGAAGGCCGAGCAGAAGATGTTCGACAATTCGGTCGCGGCCGTCCAGGGCCTGGCCGAGGCCTGCACCAAGATCGCCCCGCATCTCGCCGGCAAGTAATCTCGCCGGCAAAGCAATCATCCTCCCCGGAGATCAAGCGCATGAACATCCATGAGTATCAGGCCAAGGCGCTGCTGAAGACGTTCGGCGCGCCGGTGGCAAGCGGCGTTCCGGTGTTCAAGGCAAGCGAGGCGGAGGCCGCCGCAAAGGCGCTGCCCGGCCCGCTTTATGTCGTGAAGAGCCAGATCCATGCCGGCGGCCGCGGCAAGGGCAAGTTCAAGGAACTCGGCCCCGACGCCAAGGGCGGCGTGCGGCTGGCGAAGTCGGCGGCCGAAGTGGTCGCCAACGCCAACGAGATGCTCGGCCACACGCTGGTCACCAAGCAGCCCGGCCCGGCCGGCAAGCAGGTCAACCGCCTCTATATCGAGGACGGCGCCGATATCGCCCGCGAGCTGTATCTGTCGATCCTTGTCGACCGCTCGGTCGGCCGCATCGCCTTCGTCGTCTCGACCGAGGGCGGCATGGACATCGAGACGGTCGCGCATGACACGCCGGAAAAGATCGTCACCGTCGCCATCGACCCGGAAAAGGGCGTGAGCGCCGACGACGTGAAGACGCTCAATGCCGCGCTGAAGCTCGACGGCGATGCCGCGAAGGACGGCGCATCGCTGTTCCCGATCCTCTACAAGGCGTTCGTCGAGAAGGACATGAGCCTGCTCGAGGTCAACCCGCTGATCGTCATGAAGGACGGGCATCTGCGCGTGCTCGACGCCAAAGTGTCGTTCGACAACAACGCGCTGTTCCGCCACCCGGACGTGATGGAACTGCGCGACACCACCGAAGAGGACGAGAAGGAGATCGAGGCGTCGAAATACGACCTCGCCTATGTCGCGCTCGACGGCAATATCGGCTGCATGGTCAACGGCGCCGGCCTTGCCATGGCGACGATGGACATCATCAAGCTCTATGGCGCTGAGCCGGCTAACTTCCTCGACGTTGGCGGCGGCGCCTCCAAGGAGAAGGTCACGGCGGCGTTCAAGATCATCACCAAGGACCCGGCGGTCGAGGGCATCCTGATCAACATCTTCGGCGGCATCATGAAGTGCGACGTCATCGCCGAGGGCGTGATCGCCGCGGTCAAGGAAGTGGGGCTGAAAGTGCCGCTGGTCGTGCGCTTGGAAGGCACCAATGCCGAGCTCGGCAAGAAGATCATCAACGACAGCGGCCTGAATGTCGTCTCGGCCGACGATCTGGACGACGCGGCCAAGAAGATCGTCAAGGCGGTGAAGGGCTAAAGCGGATGCCTCCGCGCAAGATAAATCTGGTCGAGGCGGCGGATCAAAAGATCGCCAAGGTCTTCGATCCGCATATCGCCGGCGACGTCAACGACGCCCAGGCCAAGGTCGCCAAGTTCGGCGAGGTCTTCGATTGGCACGCGCATGACAATGAGGACGAGGCCTTCCTCGTGCTGCGCGGCAGGATCGCCATCGATTTCCGCGACGGGCCGGTCGAGCTCGGCGAGGGCGACTTCATCGTCGTGCCGCGCGGCGTCGAACACCGGCCGCGCTCGCTGACGCCGGAGCCCGTGGTGCTGATGTTCGAGCCGGCGACGACTTTGAACACCGGCAACGCACGGAGCGACCTCACCGTCACCGATCTCAAGCGGCTGTGAGCCATGAACGCGTCGCCCTTCTCTTCCCTCTCGGATGGTCACCAACGCCTGAAGGCGCTGGTCGGCGCATGGCGCGGCGAGGAAGAAGTCGCGGCAACGCAATGGACCGATGCCGGCACGGCGACTGCGGAAGTTCAGGCCGAGGCTCAGTTCGGCGGCTTGTTCGTGGTGCAGCGCTATCGCCAGCGCCGCGACGGGACGATCTCGTTCGGCGCACATAATGTGTTCGGCTTCGACCAGCAGAACGGCCTCGTCACCATGCATCAGTTCGACTCGATGGGGTTCGTGCCGATGTCACCGGCCACGGGCACGTGGAACGACGGCGAATTGGCGCTGGAACGGTCGTCGCCGCGCGGCTCGGCTCGCGTGACCTACAATTTTGACGACATCGATACCTATCGCATGAAACTTCAGTTCAAGGCCACGAGCAGCAATGCTTGGGAAGACATGGTGAGCGGGCTCTACCGGCGCGTCTCGCCTTCCACGATCAACGGTTTTTAGAAAAGGGCCGCGATGTCCATTCTCGTCGACAAGAATACCAAGGTGCTGGTTCAGGGTCTGACCGGCAAGACCGGCACGTTCCACACCGAGCAGGCGCTGGCCTATCACGGCACCAAGATGGTGGGCGGCATCCACCCGAAGAAGGGGGGCGAGACCTGGACCGGCTCGAAGGGCGAAAGCCTGCCGATCTTCGCCACGGTGGCCGAGGGCAAGGCAAGGACCGGCGCCAACGCCTCGGTCATCTATGTGCCGCCGGCGGGCGCGGGCGAGGCCATCATCGAGGCGATCGAGGCAGAGATCCCGCTCATCGTCTGCATCACCGAAGGCATCCCGGTGATGGACATGGTCAAGGTCAAGGCGCGGCTCGACCGCTCCACTTCGCGGCTGATCGGCCCGAACTGCCCTGGAGTGCTGACGCCCGACGAGTGCAAGATCGGCATCATGCCCGGCAACATCTTCCGCAAGGGCTCGGTGGGCGTTGTTTCGCGCTCGGGAACACTTACCTATGAGGCAGTCTTCCAGACCACCAATGTCGGCCTCGGCCAGACAACGGCGGTTGGCATCGGCGGCGACCCGGGCAAGGGCACCGAATTCATTGATGTGCTGGAGATGTTCCTCGCCGACGACGAGACCAAGTCGATCATCATGATCGGCGAGATCGGCGGCTCGGCCGAGGAAGACGCCGCGCAGTTCCTCAAGGACGAAGCCAAGCGCGGCCGCAAGAAACCGATGGCGGGCTTCATCGCCGGGCGCACGGCGCCGGCCGGCCGCACCATGGGCCATGCGGGCGCGGTGATCTCGGGCGGCAAGGGCGGCGCGGAAGACAAGATCGCGGCGATGGAATCGGCCGGCATCAAGGTCTCACCGTCGCCGGCCAGGCTCGGCACGACGCTGGTCGAGGCGATCAAAGGTTAAGGCAGTAGGGGAGTAGGGCAGTAGGGGGATAGGACGAACGGGACGAGCGTGTCGACAGCTTGCTCGCCCTACTGCCTTACTCCCCTACTGCCCTACTCCCCTCCAAACTAAGGAGACGGAGCCAGGCTCCGCAGACGAAAATGGCAAGACAAGATCAGGCCAACGACCAATTCTCGCTCACCTCGTTCCTCTACGGCGGCAATGCCGACTATATCGACGCGCTCTACGCGGCCTATGAGGACAATCCGGCTTCGGTCGATCCGGAGTGGCAGGATTTCTTCTCGGCGCTGAAGGACGACGCGGGCGACGTCCGCAAGAACGCCAAGGGCGCCTCCTGGGCGAAGCCCTCCTGGCCGCTGACGGCCAATGGCGAGCTGGTCTCGGCGCTGGACGGCAATTGGGGCCTGGTTGAGAAGGCGATCGAAAAGAAGGTCAAGGACAAGGCGGTCGTCAACGGCGCCGTGCTTTCCGACGCCGACGTGCACCAGGCGACGCGCGATTCGGTGCGCGCCATCATGATGATCCGCGCCTACCGCATGCGCGGCCACCTGCACGCCAATCTTGATCCGCTCGGCATCGCCAAGCCGCTCGAGGACTATAACGAGCTGTCGCCGGAGAATTACGGTTTTACCGAAGCCGATTACGACCGGCCGATCTTCCTCGACAATGTGCTGGGCCTGGAATTCGGCACCATCCGGCAGATGTTGGACATCCTGACCCGCACCTATTGCTCGACCCTTGGCGTCGAGTTCATGCATATCTCCGACCCGGAAGAGAAGGCCTGGATCCAGGCGCGCATCGAAGGCGCCGACAAGGAGATCACCTTCACCGCCACCGGCAAGAAGGCGATCCTGTCCAAGCTGATCGAGGCCGAGGGCTTCGAGCAATATATCGACGTCAAGTACAAGGGCACCAAGCGGTTCGGCCTCGACGGCGGCGAGTCGCTGATCCCGGCGCTGGAGCAGATCGTCAAGCGCGGCGGTCAGCTCGGCCTCAAGGAAATCGTGCTCGGCATGGCGCATCGCGGCCGCCTCAATGTGCTTTCCCAGGTGATGGCCAAGCCCCACCGCGCCATCTTCCACGAATTCAAGGGCGGCTCGGCCGCGCCCGACGAGGTCGAAGGCTCAGGCGACGTGAAGTACCATCTCGGCGCCTCGTCGGACCGCGAGTTCGACGGCAACAAGGTGCATCTGTCGCTGACGGCCAATCCCTCGCATCTGGAAATCGTCGATCCGGTGGTGATGGGCAAGGCGCGCGCCAAGCAGGACCAGCTTTCCGGCCGCGAGCGTGGCGAGGTCGTGCCGCTGTCGGAGCGCGCCAAGGTGATGCCGCTGCTTTTGCATGGCGACGCCGCCTTCGCCGGCCAGGGCGTGATCGCCGAGATCCTCGGCCTGTCGGGGCTGCGCGGCCATCGCGTCGCCGGCACGCTGCACGTCATCATCAACAACCAGATCGGCTTCACCACCAATCCGCGCTTCTCGCGCTCCTCGCCCTATCCGTCGGATGTGGCCAAGATGATCGAGGCGCCGATCTTCCACGTCAATGGCGACGATCCGGAAGCCGTGGTGCACGCCGCGAAGGTGGCGACCGAGTTCCGCATGAAGTTCCACAAGCCGGTGGTCGTGGACATGTTCTGCTATCGCCGCTTCGGCCACAATGAGGGCGACGAGCCGGCCTTTACCCAACCGATCATGTATCGCAACATCCGCACCCACAAGACGGTGGTGCAGATCTATGCCGACCGGCTGATCGCGGAGGGCCACGTCACCCAGGCCGAGGTCGACAAGATGCGGGCCGACTGGCGCGCGCATCTGGAAGCCGAGTGGGAAGTCGGCCAGAGCTACAAGCCGAACAAGGCCGACTGGCTGGACGGCGCGTGGTCCGGCCTGCGCACTGCTGACAATCAGGATGAACAACGGCGCGGCAAGACCGCCGTGCCGGTGCGCACGCTGAAGGAGATCGGTAAGAAGCTGACCGAGGTGCCGAAGGATTTCGAGGCGCACAAGACGATCCTGCGCTTCCTCGAGAACCGCCGCCAGGCGATCGAGTCCGGCGAAGGCATCGACTGGTCGACGGCCGAGGCGCTGGCCTTCGGCGCCATCCTGCTCGACGGCAACCCGATCCGGCTTTCCGGCCAAGATTCGGAGCGCGGCACCTTCTCGCAGCGCCATTCGGTGCTCTACGACCAGCGCGACGAGACCCGCTACATCCCGCTCAACAACCTCTCGGCGGCGCAGGCCGGCTATGAGGTCATCAACTCGATGCTGTCGGAAGAGGCGGTGCTGGGCTTCGAATATGGCTACAGCCTGGCGGAGCCGAAGGCGCTGACGCTCTGGGAGGCGCAGTTCGGCGATTTCGCCAACGGCGCCCAGGTGGTGTTCGACCAGTTCATCTCGTCGGGCGAGCGCAAATGGCTGCGCATGTCTGGCCTCGTCTGCCTGTTGCCGCATGGCTATGAGGGCCAGGGGCCGGAGCACTCGTCGGCGCGGCTGGAGCGCTTCCTGCAGCTCTGCGCGGAAGACAACATGCAGGTCGCGAACGTCACCACGCCGGCTAATTATTTCCACATCCTGCGCCGGCAGTTGAAGCGCGACTTCCGCAAGCCGCTGATCCTGATGACGCCGAAGTCGCTGCTGCGCCACAAGCGGGCGGTGTCGACGCTGTCGGAGATTTCGGGCGAGAGCTCGTTCCACCGGCTGCTGTGGGACGATGCGCAGCTCTTGGCCGACCAGTCGATCAAGCTGGTCAAGGACTCCAAGATCCGCCGCGTCGTGCTGTGCTCGGGCAAGGTCTATTACGACCTCTATGAGGAGCGCGAGAAGCGCGGCATCAACGACATTTATCTGCTGCGCGTCGAACAGCTCTATCCGTTCCCGGCCAAGGCGCTGATCACCGAGCTGTCGCGTTTCCGCAATGCCGAGATGGTGTGGTGCCAGGAGGAGCCCAAGAATATGGGCGCCTGGTCGTTCATCGATCCCTATCTCGAATGGGTGCTGGCGCATATCGACGCCAAGCATCAGCGGGTGCGCTACAC
>NZ_RZSA01000325.1:0-6326 GCF_003998075.1 Mesorhizobium sp. M2A.F.Ca.ET.037.01.1.1
GGCAGGTGGCGCCGATGGCGATCTCGAGCGAATGCAGCAGCCCGACCAGCAGCGTGCCGCCCCAGCCTGGCGCCACCGGTGACAGGAGTTCGATGATGCCGGCCGCCGAGGCCGGAAGAAAGGCGTCGATCAGCTTCACCCCCGGATTGCTGGCAAGCCACTGAAGCCGAAGGTCAGCGGCAAGCGTGCGTGGCAAGGATCGGGCATGGCGCGAACGCCATGCCCTCACTCAGTTGCGAGAGACTCAGTTCGACTGCGTGGCGCCGCCATAGATGTCGAAATCGAAATACTTCTTCGAGATCTCGTCATATTTGCCGTTGGCGCGGATCGCCTTGATGCCGGCGTTGAACTTTTCCTTGAGCGCGGTGTCTTCCTTGCGGATGCCGGCGCCGACACCCGGTCCCAGCACCTCGTCGTCCGGGGCCACCATGCCCTTCAGGTCGCAGCAGGCCTTGCCCTGGTCGGATTTCAGGAATTCGCCGAGCGCGATCGAGTCGGCCTGCACCGCGTCGATGCGGCCGGCGGCCAGATCGTTGTTGGCTTCGTCCTGCGTCTGGTATTCCTTGATCTCCTGCGCGCCGGTGAAGTGCTTCTTGGCGTAGACCGCATGCACGGTCGACACCTGGACGCCGATCACCTTGCCCTTGAGATCGTCCGGCGTGGCGCCGAACTTCTGGTCCTTCGGCCCGATGATTGCGGTCGGAGTGTTGTAGTACTTGTCCGAGAAGTCGATCGTCTTCTCGCGCTCGGCCGTGATCGACATCGAGGAGACGATGGCGTCGATCTTCTTGGTGGTCAGCGCCGGGATGATGCCGTCCCAGGCAACCGGCGTGATGACGCAGTCGAGCTTCTCTTCGGCGCAGACCGCGTCGACGAAATCGATCTCCCAGCCGACCCATTTGCCGCTGGCGTCGGGCGAGGTGAAAGGCGGGTAGGGCTCGGCGGCGACGCCGATCTTGACCTGCTCGGCCTTGGCGACGCCGCCCATCGCCGCGACGCCGAAAAGCAGCGCTGCCGCGAATGTCTTGAGAACAGTCTTCATGTCAGGACTCCCAGTTTGTTGTTGTTCCCGGTTTTTCGCTCCGCTTGATGCCGGCCCCTAGCCGACATTGCGGAGGAATTGTTTGAGCCTTTCGGATTTGGGGGCGCCGAACAGCTGTTCGGGCGGACCCTCCTCCTCGACCAGCCCGTTGTAGAGATAGACGACATGCGTCGCGACCTCGCGGGCGAACTTCATTTCATGCGTCACCAGCACCATGGTGCGCCCCTCGCGCGCCAGATCGCCGATCACTTTCAGCACCTCGCCGACCAGCTCCGGATCGAGCGCCGACGTCGGCTCGTCGAACAGCATGACGCGCGGGTTGATCGCCAGCGCCCGGGCGATCGCGGCGCGCTGCTGCTGGCCGCCGGACAGGAAGGCCGGAAAGACGTCGCGCTTCTCCGCGAGCCCGACGCGGGCGAGCAGCTTCTCCGCCTGAGCGATCGCTTCGTCGCGCTTGACGCCGAGCACATGCACCGGAACCTCGATGACGTTTTCGATCAGCGTCATGTGGCTCCACAGGTTGAAATTCTGGAACACCATGCCGAGCCGGGAGCGGATCCGCTCGATTTGCCGGCGGTCGGCCGGAACGGTATGACCGTGGCTGTCGGCCTTGAGCTTGATCTCCTCGCCATTGACACGGATGATGCCGCTGGTCGGGTTTTCAAGGCAGTTGATGCAGCGCAACAGCGTCGATTTGCCGGAGCCGGAGCCGCCGATGATGGCGACCACCTCGCCGTCGCGCGCCGACAGCGAAACGCCCTTCAGCACATGGAGCTGGCCGAATTTCTTGTGCAGGTTCCCGACATGGATGGCTTCGGCGGCGGCGCTCTGCGCCTTGCCGGATTGGACTGGGGCGGCATCCGCCACGCTCACCGGGCAACCTCTCTATGGTCGAAGGCAGGTCGTCGAACGTCCATCCGGCTAATCAACATACGCTGCACTGCCCACTCCAGACCTCAGCATGGACCCGACAGCGCGAGCCCGTCAATCCCGCTCATTACGGCACTTGCGGCGTTGTTGTGCAAGTGTATAAATAGCCTTTCATGAAATTTTTTCGCTTTTTTTCATCTTAGAAGGGCATCGATGAGCGCTTTCGGATCACAGTCCATGGCGGCGCCGTTGCGGCGCGTGCTGATGCGTTCGGCGGCCAACGCCATGCGCAGCGCCGACAGGGCTGCCTGGCACTATGGCCCGGGTTTCGACCCGGCGAAAGCAGCAATGCAGCACGTGGTCCTTGCCGAACTGGTGGCGGCTTCGGGTGCCGAAATCGAGTGGATCGAGGACAAGGCCGACGGTCTCGCGGATTCGGTGTTCACGCATGACCCATCGCTGGTGACCGATCGCGGCGCGCTGATCCTGTCCATGGGCAAGCCGTTGCGTGCCAAAGAGCCTTCGCTGCATGAGGAGACCTATAGAAGGCTGGGCATTCCGGTCCTCGGCCGCGTCGAGGCGCCCGGCCAGGTCGAAGGTGGCGACTGCGTATGGGTGGATGCCCGCACGCTGGCGATCGGGCGCGGCGTGCGCACCAACCAGGAAGGCATCCAGCAGGTTGCCAACCTGCTGACGCCGCTCGGCATTTCCGTCTACGGCTTCGACCTGCCGCTGTGGCAGGGCGAAGAGGCCTGCCTGCATCTGATGTCGGTGATCAGCCCGCTGGCCGACGACCTCGCGCTGGTCTATTCGCCGCTTCTGCCGGCCCCGTTCTACCAGATGCTGAAGGCGCGCGGCATTCGCCTGGTCGAAGGCGATGCGCAGGAGTTCGCCGCGTCCAACGGCCTCAGCCTGAACGTGCTGCCGACCAGCCCGTTGAAGGTCATTGCCGTGGCCGGCTTTCCAAAGACCAAAGCCGCGATGGAAGCCGCCGGCTGCACGGTTGAGATCTTCGAGGCGGATGCGCTCTGCATCGCCTGCGAAGGTGGACCGACATGCCTGACGCGGCCGATCCTGCGCCAATGAATGCGCCGTCCCGTCGCAAGTTCCGCCGCGAGGGCGAGGAGCGGCGGCGGCAGGATTTGATAGATGCGACCCTGGACAGCGTGGCGGAACATGGCCTCGAGGGCGCCACCGTGCGCACCATCGCCTTGCGCGCCGGCGTCACCGCCGGGCTGATCCGCCACTATTTCCCCGGCAAGGAAGATCTGCTGCGGGAAGCCTATGCGGCGTTGATGGGCCGCATGACCGAGCAGGCGAAAGCGGCATTGCTGATGGAAGACGCCTCGCCCCGCCGGCGACTTGCCGCCTTCGTCACCGCCAATCTCAACGCGCCGATCATCGATCAGCGGGTGTTTTCGCTCTGGGCGACCTTCATCGGCCGTGCCGGCGCCGATCCGACGCTCGCCCGCGCCCACCGGGAGGGCTATCTCGGCTTTCGCAACGAGGTGGAAGGGGTCGTGGCCGAAGTGCTCGCCGCCGAACGGCGTAAGCCGGACGCAAGCGAACTGCGCCACCATGCCATCGCCATCAACGCCATCATCGACGGGCTCTGGATCGAAGGCTGCCTGGCCGGCGAGATGTTCTCGTCTGGCGAATTGGCGGCGATCGGCATCAAAGCCATAGAGGCCGAGCTCGGCCTCGCGCCGGAAAAGCAATTCCAGGAAAAGTGAAGCGGTTTTCCGTCCGGAATTGCGTAGGAAAAAAAGCAATTCCAGGAAAGGTGAGAAGCGGTTTTCCGTCCGGAATTGCGTAAGAGAGAAGAGATAGAGCGGGTCGCTGGAACAGTGACTCGCTGTAACGGGAGAAGACCAATGACCACCATCGGCGAAGCGCTGATCACCTTGCTCGAAGCGCATGGCGTCGACACCGTCTTCGGCATTCCGGGCGTGCATACGGTCGAGCTCTATCGCGGCCTGGCGCGTTCGAGGATCCGTCATGTCACGCCGCGCCACGAGCAGGGCGCCGGCTTCATGGCCGACGGCTATGCGCGCGCCGGCGGCCGGCCGGGCGTCGCCTTCGTCATCACCGGACCGGGGCTGACCAACACCATCACCGCCATGGGCCAGGCGCGTGCCGATTCCGTGCCGATGCTGGTCATCTCAGGCGTCAACGCCACCGATACGCTGGGCAAGGGTCTCGGCTACCTGCATGAGTTGCCCGACCAGCGCGGCATGATGGAAAAGGTCGCGCTGTCTTCCGAGCGCCTCACCGAGGCCGGGCAATTGCCGGGCGCGCTCGCCCGCGCCTTCGCGCTGTTCTCGTCGGCTCGGCCGGGGCCGGTGCATATCGAGATCCCCACCGACGTCATGGTCAAGCCCGCCGACGGCATAGCGGCGGCGCTGAGCAACGCCGCGCCGCCGGCGCCGGACGCGGCGGCGATCGCCGAGGCGGCGAAGTTGATCAGGGCCGCCAGCCGTCCACTGATCCTCGCTGGCGGCGGCGCCAGGAAGGCCGACGCGGCGTTGCAACGCCTGGCCGAGGCGCTCGGCGCTCCCGTGGTCGAGACCGTCAATGCGCGCGGCCTGATGCACGGCCATCCGCTTTGCGTGCCGGCCAGCCCCAGCCTCAAGGCGGTGCGCGCGCTGATGGCGGACGCCGATCTGGTGATCGCCGCCGGCACCGAATTCGGCCCGACCGATTATGACGGCTATGGCGATGGCGGCTTCGTGCTGCCCAGGAACCTGATCCGCATTGATATCGGCGCCGACCAGATCGCGCGCCGGCCGGTGACGGTCGGCATCCAGGCCGATTGCGCCGAGGGCATCGAGGCTTTGCTTGCGGCGGTCGGGCCCGGTCATGTTGCGGCTGGGGATGGCGAGGCTCGCGCCGCCGCGACGCGCCAGGCCGCGCGGGCCGAACTGAAGCCCGAATACCTGGCGCAGGTGCGCGCGGTGGAGATGATCCGCGACGCGCTGCAGGGCACCATCATCGTCGGCGATTCGACCCAGCCGATCTATGCCGCCAACCTCTATTACGACCATGACCGCCCCGGCGGCTGGTTCAACGCCGCGACCGGCTTCGGCGCGCTGGGCTATGGTCCGCCGGCGGCGATCGGCGCAGCGCTTGCCGTTCCGGAAGCGCCCGTGGTGTGCCTCACCGGCGATGGCGGCTTCCAGTTCACCCTGCCGGAGATCGGCGCCGCGCTCGATGCCGAAACGCCGGTGATCTTCGTCGTCTGGAACAATCGCGGCTATCGCGAGATCGAGACCTCGATGCTCGACGTCGGTGTCGAGCCGGTCGGCGTCTCGCCGGCGCCGCCGGATTTCTGCAAGCTCGCCGAGGCCTATGGCATCGCGGCCGAGCGGTTGACCGGAACCGCTGATCTGGCCGAGGCGCTGAAGCGCGCGCGGGCGGCCGGCAAGCCGCGCGTCATCGAAATCACCGTCGACTGAAAGGCTGGTGCGGCCGTCGCCCGGACGGCGCCGGCGGGTCGGCAATTGTCGTCACCGGCCACGACCCCCCACACATGCAAAGACGCTGCGCCAGCCATGTCGATATTTCAATTGAGTGACAGCGCGAAAGGCGCGACGTTCCAGCCTGGGGCGGCATAACCCGAGATATAATCATAAAAAAATGACAGGAGCGCTCAAAGTATGACGGAAACGCTTAACGGCAGACATGTCGTGATCACGGGCGGCACTGGGGCGCTCGGCGGCGCGGTTGTCGGCAGATTGCTGGAGCAAGGCGCGATCTGCCACGTGCCCAATGCCCACGCGGCGGCCCCGCCGCATTTTCCCTACGCAGCCCACGCCAGCGTGCATCTGGCGCACAATGTCGACCTGTCGGATTCGGCCAAGGTCGAGGCCTTCTACCATCAGGTGCCCGAGCTCTGGGCCTCGATCCATCTTGCCGGCGGCTTCACCATGGCGCCGGTCGAAAAGATCGAGTCGGCCTCCTTCGCCGAAATGATGGACACCAACGCCCGCACGACCTTCCTGTGCAGCCGCGCCGCGGTGCGCTCGCTGCTGGCGTCCGACACGGCCGGCCGCATCGTCAACGTTACCGCGCGCGCCGGCCTGGAACCGCGCAAAGGTTCGGGCATGGTCGCCTATACGGCGAGCAAGGCCGCGGTCGCGGCAATGACGGTGGCGATGGCCGAGGAGTTGAAGCACAAGGGCATACTGGTCAACGCCGTGGCCCCCTCGACGCTCGACTCGCAGGCCAACCGCGAAGCCATGCCGGACGCCGATTTCGCCAAATGGGTCAGCCTTGAAGCAGCTGCGGAAGCGATCGCTTACCTGGCCTCGCCCGCAAACCAGGCCATGAGCGGCACGCTGGTCCCGCTCTACGGCAGGGCCTGAGCTCTATCTCTTTTTTTACGCAATTCCGGACGGAAAACCGCTGACACTTT
>NZ_RZSA01000326.1:0-6317 GCF_003998075.1 Mesorhizobium sp. M2A.F.Ca.ET.037.01.1.1
AGCGACTGCTCGTCGCGCGGGGTGAGGTAGCGCAGCGCCAGGATCGCGAGCGGCGTCAGCACCATCGAGATGATGACGATGGCGGTGAGCGTTGCGTTGGCCTGGCCGTCGATGATGCCGACCGCGGCCGCGGACGAATAAAGCACGAAGGCGAATTCGCCGCCCTGCGCCATGAAGACGGCGCGTTCGAGCGCCTCGCGATGGCCGCTCTTCAGGATGCGCGCGACGATGTAGATGCCGAGCGCCTTCATGACCATGTAGGCGACGACATAGATCGCGACGAGCCGCCAGTTATGGGCGACGACGCCAAGGTCGAGCGACATGCCGACGGCGAGGAAGAACAGGCCGAGCAGGATCCCGCGGAACGGCTCGATATCGGCTTCGAGCTGGTGTCGGAAAGTCGATTCCGACAGGAGCACGCCGGCGAGGAAGGCGCCCATCGCCATCGAAAGGCCGGAGAGCTGCATGGCGAGAGCCGATCCCAGCACCACCAGGAGGGCCGCGGCGGTCATGACCTCGCGGGCACGCGCGTCGGCCAGGATTCGAAAGAGCGGATTAAGCAGATAACGGCCGGCCACGACCAGCCCGACGATCGCGGCGATGCCCATGCCGACTTCGGTCAGCCGCTCCGAAATACTGGTTTCGGCGCCGCCGGGCGCGAGGAAGGCCACCAGCGCCAGCAGCGGCACGATCATCAGGTCTTCAAGCAAGAGGATGGAGACGATGCGCTGGCCTTTCGGCGTGGCGATCTCGCCGCGCTCTTCCAGCAGCTGCATGACGATCGCCGTCGAGGTCAGCACGAAGCCGGCGCCGGCAACGAAGGACTGCGCGATCGGAAAGCCTCCGGCCAGTCCGACGAGGGTGAGCAGGACCGCGCAGACGCCGACCTGGAGGGCGCCCAATCCAAAGATCTCGCGACGCAGGCCCCAGAGCCGCGACGGCTGCATTTCCAGCCCGATGATGAACAGGAACATGACGACGCCGAGCTCGGCGACGTGGAGGATCGATCCCGATTCGGAAAAGACGCGCAGGCCGAACGGGCCGATGACCACGCCCGCGGCAAGGTAGCCGAGGATCGAGCCCAGCCCCATGCGCTTGAAGATCGGCACGGCGATGACGCCGGCCGCGAGCAACGCCACCACCTGCACCAGATCGCTGCTCGACGCTTCAGCTGCCATGGCTGTCATCCTGTTGCTGAAAAGCGCGTTCGCCTGGAAAACATTCAGGTGGACGCGCTTCAGGTCTTTGCTTGATGCATGTCGTTATTCCAGAACCGCTGCGCACTTCTGGGCGACATGCATTAGAAGCACTCCTTGCATGCACCGGGAGGGAGAGGCAAGGGCGGGAGGCCTGCCAGGAAGGGTAGGCGCCGTCGGAGGGACCTTCGCTTGCCTGTCGGACGTTCGGCATCTATAATGGCGAAATGTCTGACTATTCGTCCCGCCCGCTTCCGGATATCCCGATGGATGCGCTCAGCGAAGTCCTGCAGGACTTTCGCTTGAGTGGCGTGAACTATGGCCGCTGCGAGCTGCGACATCCATGGAGCATCGCCTTTCCGCAACAGAGGCTCCTTCGCTTTCACTTTGTCGGCCAGGGCCCATGCTGGATCCATACCGAAGAGGAAGGCTGGCAGGAGTTGCGCAATGGCGATCTGGTGCTGCTGCCGCAAGGCATCGCTCATCGGCTGGCCAGTGCGCCGGACGTCGTCGGCGACTCGCTCGAGGGGTGCCAGGTGACCAAGTTGGGCGGCAATGTCTGCGAAGTGGTCAGGCAGGGAACGGGCGCGACAAGCACCCTTTTCTGCGGCTCGATGGCACTGGGTTCCTGCGCGCTCAACCCGTTGATCACGTTGATGCCGCCTGTCATCAAAGGCTGCGACGTGGCCGGAAATGACCCGGTCATGCGTCCTTTGCTGGCGGCTATGACGGCCGAGGCCGCGCAACCGCAGATGGGCAGCGCCACCATCCTGTCGCGGATGGCGGATTTGCTGACGGCCCGGCTCATCCGCTGCTGGGTCAATTGCACCGGAGCCTCGACCACCGGCTGGCTCGCCGCCATCCGCGACCCCCATATCGGCCGCGCTCTCGCAGCCATGCACCGAGATCCCGGCCATAACTGGACGCTGGAAAGCCTAGCCGCCCTGGCCGGCCAATCGCGCTCGATTTTTGCCGAGCGCTTCAGCGCTGTCTTGGGCGAGGGCGCTGCACGCTATCTCGCTCGTCTGCGCATGCAGCTTGCCCGCGAGTTGCTGGGGCAAAACGGCATGTCGGTTGCCGAAGTCGCTACCCGTCTGGGCTATGATTCCGAGGCATCCTTCGCGCGCGCGTTCAAGCGCATCACCAATGTCTCGCCGGGCGTTGTGCGCCGCACAATTTCCGGACGAATGGACATGAACTTCGGATTTTAAGATACATATAATCCGGGCGGACTAGCCTATCTAAGATCTCCAAACTTTGGAGACTCCTTCCGTGACTGACACAACATTACAGCTTGAAGACACCGCGATTGGCCTTGATGAGGATGCGCCAGCCGCATGGAGCGCAGGCACCTGGTTTGCGGTCCTTTCATTGGCGGCCACCAGCTTTGCGCTGGTGTCAGCCGAATTCCTGCCCGCAGGTCTGTTGACGCCGATGGCACGCGATCTCGGCATCAGCGAGGGAACGGCCGGACAGGTCGTCACCGCCACCGCTTCCGTCGGCGCCGTGACGGCCATGTTAAGCAATGTTCTCATCGGCAGATTGAACCGCAAGACCGTGCTGGTCGGCCTCATGGCCCTGGCGGTCGCCTCCAACCTTCTTGCGGCCTTGGCGCCTAATTTCTGGCTGTTGTTGTTAGGCCGCGCCGGGTTGGGTATCGCTCTCAGCGCTTTCTGGGCACTTTCGGTTGCCGTCGTGGCGAGGTTGGTTGGCGCCAATGCGACGGGGCGTGGCATGGCCATCGTCACCCTCGGCGTCTCGCTTGCCACCATTGCCGCACCGTCGATGGGCGCGCTGATCAGCGACTGGTTGGGATGGCGCAGCGCCATGGCCATGGCGGCGGGGCTGGCCGTGTTGGCCATGCTGGCGCAGTTGCTCAGCCTGCCGACCCTGCCTGCAACCGCCAGCAATAGTCTCGCGGATGTATTTCGGCTGACACGGCGGCGTGGCGTTCAACTCGGCATGCTTGCCATTCTTTTGCTGATGACCGGACATTTCGCCGGCTCTGTCTATGTGCGCCCCTTCCTCGAACACGTGACCCTGCTTGCAACCGGGCCAATTGCCCTGGCCCTGCTTGGATTTGGCATCGCAGCCGTGATTGGCAATGTTGCCGGCGGCCGCATGGCCGACGCCAACATCCACGTGGCTCTCGTGGTCACTGCAGCGTTGATGGCATTCGCGGCGCTGGCATTGGTGCTTTGGGGCGTGCACATCGGCGCTGCCTTTGGGTTTGTCACGCTTTGGGGCCTGGCCTTCGGCATGGGGCCGGTGGTGCTGCCAACCAATCTGTCGCGTGCGGCACCCGATGCGCTGGAAGCAGCGGGCAGCCTGATGGTCGCCTCTTTCCAGGTGGCCATCACCACCGGCGCGGTTGTCGGCGGCTATGTCGTGGACACCTATGGCGCAACGGGGCCGTTGACCCTTACCGCCATTCTTGCCGTCGCAACGGTGGTGCTGGCGCTGCTGCAGCCTCGCAGGTGAACTTGTTCCAGTGACCCAGAGCGTCTCACCGTTTCAGGGAAACGGCGAGACGCTCTATCTCTTTGTTTTTACGCAATTCGGGACGGAAGGTTACGGCGAAGTCGCCGAACCTAAACGCTTCACACTTTCTTGGAACTGCTCTGAAGCGCGTCGCGCTGAACGGCCTGATGCGACACGCCTCAGCTTGTTGTTTTACATGCATTGGGCGGCCTGAATCTGGAACGCCGCGATATTGCATCGTGGTTACACAAGTTTACGCAGCCCGGTTGTTGCGCGCCGCCACAATCAGCGGTTATGGCACGTTCGGCTTCGGCCATCGGAGGCAGTCGCGATGGGCGGCTGCCTTTTTTGAGGAGATGATTGACATGAAAAAGTTTTTGCTCGTCGCCGTAGGTGTTGCGGCGTTGGCTGCATCGGCTTGCTCCAAGGGGCCGGAATGCACGCAGGAAATAGCCGCCAAGAAGGCGCAGGACATGGCTGCCGCCCTCCAGGAAGCCATCACCAAGGATCCGAGCAAGGCGGCCGATCTGACCGCCAAGGTGCAGGCTGTGACCGCCAAGTATCAGGGCGCGACGACGCTTGACGAAGCCTGCAAGGCCTATGACGAGCTGACGGCCACCATCAAGGGTTGATCTCAGCTATCGATGAACACGAAAGCGGTGGCCAAGCGGCCGCCGCCTTTTTGCGGAGGTCGGCGCGTCGGGTCAGTTCTTGGCGATGGCGCCGACTTCGACCGAGTCGACCCGCTTCAGGCTCATGCCGATCACAGGCACCAGCTGTTTGTCGACACGCACAGCCACCGTCACGGTCATCGAATTGTCGTCGGGCACGCGGGCCTGCATGACGCCGTTCAACTGGTTGCGGTTGATGGTGAAGACGACCTTCTGGGCGTCGACGACGTTGCCGCCGACAATATCCATGCCGTTGCCGGTCGAGCCGCCCATGAAGGCGCCCCGGTAGCCGTCGCGACCCTTGCGCTCGACGGTCGCGGACATCTTCTGCGTGAAGACGCCGACCCGGCAGTTGCCGTCCAACGTCATACCGACCTTGCCGTCAGGCGTCGAGCCGTTGAAATCGCAGGTGAATTTGGTGCCCTTGTACTTGCCGGCGATGATCTCGCCAGGGCCTACCCATCGGCCCTCGACGGACCGGAAGAACTGCTTGTCCGGCTCGGCGCCAAAGGCTTTTTCGACCAATCCGAGCGGCGCGGCAATAGCAACGGTCGCAGGCAGCACGCAGGACAGGATTACGCTTCTCATGGACGACACCCGGCACGACAGAGTCTATTCTTGGGACCTGATCGACCATGGCGAAGATTGGTTAATGCTTCGTCACTGGAGGTGGCTTTCGCGTTTACCCTGTTACTCCGCCTGACCGTCTTTTTTGGCCGCGAACGAGGTCAGCGCCGAGAGGAAATCGCCAAGGCCCGGGCGCTTCACGGCAATGAACGGCAAGGGGCGGGCGGTTTCCATCGCCGCGATGCCGATGCGCGCCGTCATCATTCCGTTGACGACCCCTTCGCCGAGCTTCGCAGAGAGTTTTGCGGCAAGCCCATGGCCGACGATCTGCTGCACGAAACTGTCGCCCACTGCGATCGAGCCGGTCACCGCCAGATGCGCGAGCACGCCACGCGCCAGCCGGAAGAAGCCGAGCGTGCCCGGGCGCCCGCCATAGAGTTCGGAAAGGCGCCGGATCAGGCGGCCCGCCTCGAACACGACATAGGCGATGTCGACCAGCGCGCGGGGGCTGACCGCCGTGATCAGGGAGACGCGCTTGGCGGCCTCAAGGATCATGATCTTGGCGCGGGCATCGAGCGGCGACAGGATCTCGGTCTCGGCAAGCCGCACCAGATTGGCGCCGTCGATGATCTCGCCGCGCAACTCGGCGAGCGAACGGCGTCCGGCGGCGGTCTCGGGTTTTGCGGCGACGAAGGCCGAGAGCTCATCAACGAGGGCGCGCGCGGCCTTGGGATCGTCGCGCGCCACGGCATCCAGGGCCCGCTTCTGCATCTTCTCGACTTCGGCAAGGCGAGCAATGGCCAGGAATTCGCGGATAAGGATGACGAGCAGCGAGAGTAGCGCGATCGTCGCCATGCCGGCCGCCAGCCAGCCCAGCCATTCGGCGCGCGCGAACAGGTCGCGGATCAGCTGGTCCGCCCACAGGCCGACCGCCAGCGAGACGAGCACGCCGAGTGCGCCGAAGAACAGCCGCGCCAGCAGCGAACGCTTTCGCGGCGCTGTCGCCGGTGGCGGGGGCGGGGCCTCGATATCCGGCTCGTCGAAAACGTCGACCTCCGAGGGGATCACGACCGCCACGTCGGCCCGCGCGGCGCGCGGCCTGCGCGCCGGCTGCTCCGCGGCGACGCGGCTGACTTGCGACTTCGGCTCGGTCTCGGGCTCGATGCGGAAGGCCGCCGGTTTGCGGGGCGCGGTCATGCCAGATGATCTCCGATCAGGAACTGCAGCGCGCGGTCGAGCCGGATATGCGGCAAGGACAGCGTGACGCCTTCGGCGGTACGCTCGAGCTTCGGTGGGCGGAAACGCACGAAGCGGATCGCCGGCTCGGCGCTGTCGAGCGATGATGCGGACCTGTCGAACACGGCATCGACCTTTTCCGGCAAATCGCCCGGGAATATGGCGG
>NZ_RZSA01000327.1:0-6293 GCF_003998075.1 Mesorhizobium sp. M2A.F.Ca.ET.037.01.1.1
ATCTTGGCCGACACGCCGTAGACACGCGCCGCATGGGCTTTGGAGAAAGCGCCTTCTATCACCGACAGCGCCATCTCCTCTCGACGCAGCGGTGTGAGACGGGCATTCTTATGGATGTTCATTCGGACCCTCCGGTGAGTGCTGAAGCTTGGTAACTCCAGTCTCCCCGGTCCGGTCCGAATGGACAACCTCCCGAAAGCTCACAGCTAGTCGTGCGGTTATATAGTTTCCGAGGATGGCCCGCTTGCATACCTGCCTGCCGGTAATCTCTAACCCTTGACTTAGGGCGATGGCTATCGGTTATGCGGCTTGAAAGCGAAGAGGTGGACCCTTCGTCGAGCGCCGGTACGATATGGAGTGCTGCTCCGGGCTAATACCCATCCAGACAGAGCGGAACCTTCTATCACGTCAGACGCTCGGACAGTTGCCAAACCCCGATTTCCTGGGAACTGAATTGTGCTCGCCACCGGGTCCATTTTGCCGGCGCGTCTGTGGTGCAGGCCCCGATCAGCCTGACCAATGGCACAGGAACGCTTCTATGACCGAGCACTGCGAATTTGTCAGCTGGCGAACAATTCCTTGTAGCCGCTCGTCACCATCCAGTTCGCACGGTCGAGATGACTACGAAGCGCCTTCCTGGCGCGCTCCGGTTCAAGTGCCGGATCAATGCCGAGGATCAGTTGGGCCATTTCCTCTTCGGGCGCCTCATCGGCTGAGGCGTCCAGGAGCCTCATATAGATGGTAAAGTGCGCCCTGTCGTAGGCGGTAAGACGGTCAGACCAAGGGACTTCGTCGAGCAGTGTTGAGCTTTGAGTCCTATCTGTTCCCGTTGATTGATTCATGTCTGCCGCGAACCTCGCATGTTGATCGCTGGATCCAAGGCAGAATATCCCAAAATGGGATAATCCGAAACGGGGATTAGTCGCTGAGCCGGTCTCTACCTGCCGGTTCACCTAAATGCCCAAATCTCTTCGATCTCCCCGCCACCAGCGGTTTCTGGCCCAGTTGATCTCACTGCGCAATGTCAAAGGGCTGACGCAGGCGCAGGTGGCTGAGAAGCTTGGTCGTCCGCAATCTTTCGTGGCGAAATATGAGGGTGGCGAACGGCGTCTCGATGTCATTGAGTTTCTCGACGTAACTGCGGCCCTCGATGCTGATCCGTGTGAGATTCTGTTGAGCCTGCGCACGTAGTGGGCGCCCGCGCCCATCACCGCGCGTGCCGTGTGCCGGTGGGTCGAGCCCCGCTTTTCTTGGCTCTGGCGTCTCGACCATTCCGCTGCGCCTCCTAGCGCGTCGTTAGACTCTCGCAATTCGCTCTGTTTTGTGCCTTTCTCAGCAGGTGGCGCCGCATCCTTCTAGGCCCGCCGCGGCGTCCCGCAACCCTTAGCCAGCTGTGAGCTTTCAGTAGGTTGTCCATCCGGCCCTTCGGATGCGGTGCGGCTCAGACGGCGGACCCGTTCCTGTCATGATTCGCCGCCGCACCCATTCCTGGGAAGCAGCCATTGGCGAGCGGAGGACAAAATGATGAGACAGCGAAGCGCTGGGCCATCCGCGCTGTGGTGATACGTCGATGCATGGCGGTTGCGCGACTTCGTTGCTTGAAGCGAAGCGACCGCACCGCCCATTTCGTCAACTGGCGAACAAATCCTTGTAGCCGCTCGTCACCACCCAGTTTGCACGGTCGAGATGACTGCGAAGAACGTTGCGTGCGCGCTCAGGTTCGCGTGCCGGATCAATGCCGAGGATCACTTTGGCCATTTCCTCTTCAGTGGCGTTGTCGGCCGAGGCGTCCAGGAGCCTCATATAGGTTGTAAAGTGGTCCTTGTCGTAGGCTGTAATGCGGTCCGACCAGGGGACCTCGTCGGCGAACGGCGTGTTCGATCTGGGCTGCAACATCGCTAATTCTATCTCCGGCCAATGGACCCGCGAAGCCCTGTGCCTGCTAAATGTGGATTACATATTATAGTTGATAAACTCAAGCCGCCTGATCCGCTGGCTTGCGTGCATGGATATGCGCAAGTTGGTCGGACGGAATGTGCAGAGGATCAGGCAAAGGAAGCGCCTGACGCAGGAGCAGCTTGCGGAGATTTCCGGGTTCAGTCAGCAGTACATCAGCGGCTTGGAGAAAGGCCGAAGAAATCCGACAATTATCACGATCTATGAACTGGCATTGGCCCTCGGCGTCAGCCACATGGATCTGGTTCGGCCCGACAAACAGGCATGATACACCCGCCCTCCAAGTAGCTGGCCGCCTGATGGCGCGCGCCGGGTGCTCGTGAACCCAGGCTTTTCTTAGGGTCCCCCGGCAGCCCCTGCCATTTGGCTCGCCCTGGCCCGGCGCACCCTATTGGACAGTCGGCCGCTGCGGTTTTTGTCAGCCTTTCCTGGGGCGGTCGGCATTGCCTTTTAGGCCCGCCGCGGCCTCCCGCAACCTTCGCTCTCGCTTCAGGTCCTTCTCTTGGTTACGATCCTTCGGATGCGGTTCGCCTCTTTCAGCGGGCCTAATCGCTTTCTGCCGCCCACCCCACGGGGACAGCCACGCGAGACTAGTATGGAGCGTTGCGGTTAGCGCACGAACAGCAAAGGAACTGAAAAAACAGGCAACTGTCGAAGCATGGCTGAACCAGCCATCGTGTCGGCATCTTGGAGCCGCGTGTTCGCCTTGAGGCCCTGCCGGTAGGATCCCTGCAGTTGAAGTCATTGTCGGCATTCTGACAACAATGGACATGAACCGCCGAACTATCAAGGCGACCAGGTTGTTGTCTAGCAATGGTTTTCCGAATCGGCACGGCACTTGCGTTACCAAAAACAAGTACGCCGCGGCACGGATCGCCCAAGAGGCTGAACGACCTGATCTGTTTGACCCTCGCAGCAGGGGTGGATGGCTAACACAAAGGAAACTTTGAAGGTGGACGTTTTCGAAAGTTCTCCAATACCTGTCAGGAAAACACGGACGCCATCTTTCTCGGTGGATCTAGCCTTGCTGGGAGTCGCATTCGTTTGGGGGGCGAGCTATCCGGTCGGGAAAGGCGCACTGTTCTACGCGCCGGTTTCGATACTTGTTCTTTATCGCTTCCTGATTACTACGATCATTACGGCAGTGGCTGCAAGACATGAGATCGCATTGGTCTCCTGGGGCGATTTCATCCGCGGCTTCGCATTGGGAACAATACTTTTTTGCATCTTTATTGCTGAAACTTACGGCGTTGCATCGACAAGCGCAATGAACACGGCCTTGATCATATCGCTTTGTGTGATTTTCACGCCGAGCATCGACTATGGGCTATCACGGCGACTTCCACCTACGGGCATTTTGGCAAGTGCTGCCATAGCGTGCATCGGTGTCGGCATTCTCACTGGCGGGATCAGCAGGTTCAGCCCGGGTGACGCGCTTGTCTTGGGGGCCGCGATTCTGCGAGCGGTTATGGTCGTTTCCACCAAACGCCTTCTGGCCGGCCGGCAGATTTCATCTGCAGCCCTGACGGCCATCCAAGGATCGACGGTGGCAACACTTACTTTCGTTTTGGCCGTCGCTCAGTTCGGAATTTCAGGCCTTGTTGTGAGGGCCACCCTTCAGTTTTGGGGCGCTGTTGCCTTCCTTGCACTCTTCTGCACCCTCGCTGCATTCTACATTCAAAATGCCGCAGTGAGAAAATCCACACCGACACGGGTTGGCTTCTTGATGGGAACAGAACCTTTTTTTGGTTTCGTTCTAGCGCACCTTCTTCTGAATGAGCCTTTGACAGTACCGAGCTTGATAGGCGCAGGCCTCGTCCTCGCTGCGACGTTTGCTGGCATCTGGTTTGAGAGCAGGACATCCAAATGAACCCCATCTTGGCTTCCACCAAACCCGCCATCGGCGGCATTTCGAGTTTTGAAGATCTGGAGGCTTTTCCGGACCGAACCGCACCAGTTGCAACCATGTTCAGCGGCGGTCTCGACAGCACCTATCTTCTCTACAAGCTGCAAAGCCTTGGCTTTGCGAACATTGAAGCTGTCGCAGCGGATGTCGGAACGCGCATCGATCAGCCTTTGTTGGAACGGACGGCAGCCATGTTCGGCGCGCGCTTTGTCTGCCTCGAAGGGCGGGATGCCTTTGTCGAACAAGGCGTGAAATCAGCCATTCGAGCCCACGCCAAGTACCTTGGCATCTATCCGTTGAGCAGTTCGTTGAGCCGTCCCATAATCGCATCTTTGGTTGTTAATCATGCTAGGTCAATCAACTCACGGCTGGTTCTTCATACAGCAAACCTTTCTCAAAACAGTCTTCCGCGCCTTAACAATAGCATTAAGCGCTCAGGATTTTCCGGCAACTTCGGCAGTCCGTATGAATGCTCTGTGATATCCCGACAACAGAAGACCTCCGACCTGTCCAAGTGTGGAGCGACTTTTGTGGCGGACCGCACGTGGAGCGCGGACGAAAACCTCTGGTGTCGGGAATTCGAGTCGGGGCCTTTGGAAGATCCCGAGAACTTTTCCATCCCCGAGGAGGCATTTGCTTGGACGCGCCACATTCCCGCAGAGCAGCCGGTAGAGATCAAACTCGGGTTTGCAGACGGAAGTCTCGTGTCAATTGATGACCGTGATGTTGCATTGGTCGACGCAATCCCGTTCCTGAATAACACGGTCGGCAAATTCGGGCACGGCCGCTTTGTCGGGCTTGAACACATCACAACCGGCCAAAAGGTTCTCGAAGTCCGCGAGGCCCCTGCCGCGGCCATTATCTTCGACGCGCTGCGTCACCTCGAAACCGCTTCTCTTGACGTGGCATCAATCGTTTTGAAGCAAGGGCTTGAGCAAGCCTGGTCCCAAGAGGCGGTTTCAGGTGCATGGGGCAGTACTATTCACCAGATGTGCGAACGGGCCATTGCATCCGCCCTCGAGGGCGTTAGCGGGAGCGTCAGCTACATAGTCGATCACACACGCTTTTTACCTCGGTCGATCCGAGCCAGGACGCCGAGATACATTAGGGACCGCGACCTTTGGGAATACCAAGCCGCAACCCACATAGCGTTGTCCAAAGCGTTCCGTCCTCGCCAAGTCACCAAAAGGGAGACACCCGTGGAAAACAACGCACCCCAGGCGCCGGCCAACCTCAGTCAACAATGCACTGACGGTCTGGTGACAAATGGATGGTGGTTTTCAAAAGGCGAGCGCGCCGAAGCCTGCTTTGGCATCGAAATTGATGCAGCCTGGAAGAACTTTGCTGACCATTGGAATCGACTTCTTCTCGATGAATACATGCGTGACGGCGGAACATATCGTTACCGGCGCTATAGCGCTTTTGAATATGACGCGACTGACGGAATCTTTAGGCTCCTACCCCACGCCCCCTACGAACAATCAAAAAGTGTCAATCATCTGAATGGCGGCTTCAAGCGCCACTTCGAGCCCCTTGAAAACTCCTTTATAGACCATCCCGTCTTAGAAAAGATTCTGACAGGTTTCTGCAGAATTCTATGTGAAGCCGCCCGACATGATCGTTGGAATATCAAGATCCATCCCTACCGGATTGTCGCGCGCGATGGTGTAAATGGCAAACCGGCACCCGAGGGCCTTCACCAGGACGGGGTGGACTTCATTGCTTGCTATATGATTGGGCGGGTCAACGTCACCGGCGGCATGAGCATGATCACCGACGCCTCAAAGGAGTTCCTCGGCGAGGTCGAAATGAACTCCCCGAATGATTTTGTGATCTGCAACGACCGCGAAACCTTTCACGATGTATCGTCGATTGTGGCCGAAAACCTGAAAATGCCGTACGCTTATCGCGACGTCCTTGTGATCGCCTTCGAGAAATTATAACGCCCAGCGCGCCGAGAGCATTTTCAACAAGGTTCAATACTGCTTGGTATCCTCTCGGGTGTTCCTGGTGCGGGAACAATGCAGGATTAATTTCTTGCATCTAAACACCTAGATAGCAGTTTCGCCTCTCTGGTATGATGGTTTTTGGCCTCGCGGATCTCGCGTAATACGAATGACCGTGGACACCCCCGATCTTCGCAAGAAAGTGAGAAATTATCCTCATGCTGTCCGACGAGGTGGTCTGCGGCTTCGGAGGCACCGGGAACTGGTTTGGTAGCCAGACATTTGGGATGGAACCGGACATGCTCTCGATCGCCGGGGGGCTTTCATCCGGTCACCTGCCCATTGGCGGCGTCATTATCTCGACAAGATTTATCAATGCGCCGCTGACGAGGCCCACAAGGTCGGCGTGTTCGGTCACGGTTTCACCTACTCCGGTCATCCGGTGATAGCGGCCGTCGCCGCCGAGGCGATCAGGATCTACAGCG
>NZ_RZSA01000328.1:0-6280 GCF_003998075.1 Mesorhizobium sp. M2A.F.Ca.ET.037.01.1.1
GTCCTGAATGTAGATGCCGGCTTCAACGCCTGAGCTGACCCTGCCGACATCTGCCAGTTGCCGGCGGCGCTGCGTGACGTGGCGCAGGTTCGGCAGCTGAGGCCCTTTGCTTGCGGTCAAACTACGAAGTCGAAACGGCCGAACCGTCCGTCGCGGGTTTGCTTCATGTCGAGGACGAGTGTTTCGTGAAAGACTGATCTCCGACATTTCGGGGCTCTCCGGGAAAGTAGAGCTGGGTTGTGAGGACGCGGCCGCCAGGACGCTGGACCTTGAAATGGAAGTGACGCGTTCGGCCGGGATAAAGCGCGGGCACGATGGTGTTGAACCACCAGCGCCCCTGCACATCCGTGAACTGGTGGCCGCGCAGCCGGAAGCCGATGCTGTCATAGGCGCCGTTTTCATCCGCATGCCAGATTTCGACGAGGCTGCCGGCGAGGGGCCGGCAGCGATTGTCGAAGACGAACCCCGCGACGGTGATCCGCTCGCCACCGGGCGCGCCGGGATAAAGATCGCGTTCGAGCGGCGAGTTCGGCCGGAAGAAGGGGCCGGCCTCCCTTTCGATCGTGAGGTCGTCCCCATCGTCGTAGGAGAGTGTCAGCGGCAATTCGGGTGCGGCTTGCGCGAACGCCCTCATCCTGGCGGCATCGATAAGAGACAGTGTCAGAAAGGCCGTCAGAAGAGAGCGTCGGGTGGAGGGCAAGGTCGGTCTCCGGGATTCGATGAGGTTGCTGATGAACCGGCCGGGGCGGTTATTGCAGCCGCTGCACGGCGTTGGCCTGCGCCTCCGTGATGAGGCCGGAGTACATGTTCTCCTTGCCTGGATACCAGGGCATCGAGCCGATGGAGCCAAAGCCGGGGATCGTCTCCATATGCGCGACCATACGGGCGCGCATACGCGTGTCGGGAAGCGGGCCGGTCATCGCCTGGACATTGTCGCTCATATGGTCGGGATTCGACGTGCCGCACAGCACGCTGGAGACCGCGGGATGCGCCATGACCCATTTTAGGAAGAACTGGGCCCAACTCGTCGCGCCGAATTCCTGGGCGAAACCGGGAAGCGGCTGTCCTTCGACGACCTTCATCAGGCGTGCCTTTTCAAGCGGCAGATTGATCAGCACGCCGACGCCTTTTTCGGCGGCCACCGGAAGCAGGCGGCGCTCGGCGTCACGATTGAAGATCGAGTAGTTGGTCTGGATGAAATCGACGTCACCGCGTTCGACGATCGCCAGCAGTTGCTCCTGCGCAGCCGACTCGTGATGGGTCACTCCGACGTGGCGGATCAGGCCGTCCTGCTTCCAGGATTTCATCAGCGGGATGACAACCGGCGCGTTGGTGATGCTGTGGCACTGCATAAGATTGATCGTATCGCGCCAAGTGCGCATCCGGGACTGCCGGAAGCTTTCTAACGCATGGCTTTCGTCGCCGAGATATTCACCCGTGGCCCAGACTTTGTTGGCGAGAAATATCTCGTCCGAGCCTTCGAACTCGCCCATGAACTGGCCGACGCTGACCTCGGCCGAGCCATAGAGCGGCGAGGTGTCGATCACACGACCGCCTGCAGCTGCATACCTTTCAAACACCTGCCGAAGGTCCTCGCGGCTATCGCCGGGCTTCAGGTCGAAGGTGAGGAAGGTACCGAGGCCCAGCGTGGTCACCCGTTCACCGGTGCGGGGCAGGGTGCGGGTCAGCACCTCGGGATTGGAGCCGGAGGCCGATGCCGCCGAGCTTGTATCCTGGGCCTGCGCCGCAACGGTGGTCTGGGCGGCGAACGCCAACCCGGTTGCAGTTGCACCCAATGTGCCGAGGAACCCGCGGCGATTTATTCTTGAGGGGGCCATGAGCGGCTTCCTGTTCGATTATCGTTGAATTCAAAACTGCCAGTTGGCGGGTATCCAGGCGTAGCCGCCGTCGGTCTTCAGCATCCGGCCGAGGCCAGGGAACGGAAAGTGGAAGCCAAGCACCGGGGATGCGGTCGGTTGCCGCCCTGTCGAAGATGCGCCGGCGGGAGGAAAGCGCGGTCTGCTTGTCACGGTCGGGACCCGGAAGCCAGGGATTGTCCACGTTGACGACCGGGTGGTAGGCAAGGTCGGCGGTCAGAAGCAACTGGTCGTTTCCGGAGTGGACCAGGAAGGTCGCCATGCCCGGCGTGTGGCCGGCGGCGGCCAGCGTCGTGAGGCCCGGCACGATCTCGGCGCCGGCTTCGTAAAGCTCCACATCGTTCATGACGGGTTCGAGGCTATTCTCGATGTTGGCGGCGAAGCGGATGCGGAACTCCTCGGGCACCGGCATGTAGGAGAGATCCGGATCGGTGCGGACGAAGAAATCCCAGTCCGCCTTTGGCACGAAGACCGTGGCGCGGGGGAAGGCCTTGCCGCCATCCGCGGTTCTGAGATTGCCGACATGGTCCGGATGGGTGTGCGAGATGACGATCGTATCGATGTCCGCCGCGCTCAGGCCGATCGCCGCGAGGTTGTCGAAGATCCGGCCGCCATGCGGCCCCATCGTCGAGCCGGCGCCGGCCTCGATCAGTATCCGGCGGCCATCGGTTTCGATCAGAAGCGTATTCAGGTTGAGCGTCAGGTGGTCGGTCGGAAGGAATGCTCGCCGCAGCACCTCCTCAAGCTCCGCTTCGGGCGCGTCGCTGGCATAGACACGAGGGCCGCCGATGACGCCATCGCTCAAAACAGTAGCGCTAATCTCGCCGACGCGGAAGTGGTAGTGACCCGCGTTGCCAGCCAACGACGACGCGGCCTGGGCATTAGCGTTGCCGGCGCTCAGGCTTGGGATGAGCATGCTTGATGCGCCTGCGACAGCGGACAGCATGATAGCGCGTCTATTGAGAGTGAAGGCATTCATCATCGGTTTCCCTTCTTCGTGGGGCACCCTCCCGCGCCTTTGACAAATACGAGTCCGGAAATGACCGGCGGAAGGAACTGGGGAGGCGCGATAGCTGAACCTTTTGCCCACCATGACATGGCACAATTAATTCGATAAGTTGCGCATCCATGATTAGCTTGGTTAGAAATTCTTACCAATGAACTCTCTTCGCCTGGACAGTTTTGATGTCTTCGTCTCTATCGTCCGCTGCGGTGGCTTCCGGGCGGCGGCGCTCGAGCGTGGCGTGTCTTCGTCGGCCCTGAGCCAAACGATGAATGCGCTCGAAGAGACCCTCGGCATCCGGCTCCTCAATCGCACGACGAGAAGCGTGTCTCCGACCGAAGCCGGGAAACGCCTCCTTGAACGGCTAGCGCCAGCATTGAGTGACATCAGGCTGGCGATCGCGGAAGTCGACGAGTTGAGAGACACTCCGTCCGGAACGCTTCGGATCAACGCTCCGGCGCCGGCCGTCGATCATTTTCTTTGCCCGTTGGCCTTCGACTTCATGGACGCCTATCGCGAGGTGAGGATTGAAATCGTCAGCGATGCGGCGGTCGTCGACATAGTGGAACAGGGCTTCGATGCCGGCGTCAGATTCGGCAAACAATTGGCGCAGGATATGATCGCGCTCCCGCTTGGCCCCGCGCTTCGCTATGCGATCGTCGCTTCACCGGACTACATCGAAAAGCACGGCCAACCCCAGGTACCAAAGGATCTCGTCGGTCATGATTGCATCAAGCGCAGATTTCCTGGGGGCACTTTGGTTACCTGGCGGTTTGCCGACGGAGACGAAGAGATAGAGGTCGCTCCCACGGGCCGCCTGATGGTCAGTTCGGCGCACAACGAACTGCAGGCGGCGCTGGCCGGCAGAGGAATAGCCCATATTTTCGATGATTATGCCAAACCCCATATCCTGAATGGCGAACTCATTGAGCTCCTCTCCGATTGGAGCCTGATATTGCCACACTGGTTTCTGTACTATCCGAGCCGCCGCCTCCCGAGCGCTACCATGCGGGCATTTCTCGATTACGTTAGGAGCTACGACTGGCAGGCCCGCACGTGACGGCGTCCCGTCGGACCAGTCGTTCAAGTCGGTTGCACAAACCCGCCATGCAGAGCTTCGATGCTTTAGACGACTTCGGCCCTTTAAGGTACCTCGATGCCGTGGCCGAAGAGATCTCCACCACAAGAGGGCTGGGAGGTCCAGCAGGGTATTGGTAGTTCAGCTTCCTGCGCAAACAGGCATGCGTCTCAATGGCAGCTTTGCGCCTTCATCTCAGATGTACAGGCTGGCATCACTCTCGCGCGGAAGCAGACCTTGGCGCGACGACGTTCAACTCTGATGCGCGACTGCGGGCTGCCCCGCATGAAACCAGGTGTCGTTCGATAAGGAAATTCCACCCTCTAGCCACGAAATAGAAAATACAATCTCTACAGATGAATAGAGTTATGCTTGATGACCCGCAGGTGGGGCCATTCGCGCCGCCTGTCACAAACTCATTCGTCTCATTGAACAGGACGGACATGGCTTCCGAAAAAGCCAGTGCTTCGCAAGAGAGAGCGCCTTGGAACGATTTCCGCCCAGGTGATCATCATCTCGGGGCCGGTTGAGCCGTTGTAACCGGCTCAACATCAATGAAGCCCGTCGGCCGCGGTCGGCGGGCTTGTTTATTTCAGGCCTTGATGCTCGGCGTGCCATCGAAAGACAGTCGCTCCACCGTGGCTACATCGCCACCGAGAGTGCCTCAGCCTCATCCAGTAGCGTCGGGCCATAGTGCCCATTCACCTGCTCTTCGCTCATCAGCACGCCGGGCGGGCAATGCTCCTCGATCGTCGCGCGGATCAGGCGCAGCGCAGCGCGGCACTCGGTGATGTCGATCGTCTCCATGACGAACAAACATTCGCTTTAGCTAAAATGTTCCCGTAAGCAAAGACCAGTTGCGACCGTGGGTGAGCCAGCCACGTACAACGCGACTACAATAGGGCTGGAAAATGGCGCGGACGACAAGGCCAGCTAATCAGTCGTCTTAACCGGGATTTGAAATCGATAGATTATACCGCGCTCGCTGTCCGTCACTCTAACCCATTTCTCGTCGGCG
This sequence comes from Mesorhizobium sp. M2A.F.Ca.ET.037.01.1.1, assembly GCF_003998075.1. Classification (NCBI taxonomy): domain Bacteria; kingdom Pseudomonadati; phylum Pseudomonadota; class Alphaproteobacteria; order Hyphomicrobiales; family Phyllobacteriaceae; genus Mesorhizobium; species Mesorhizobium sp. M2A.F.Ca.ET.037.01.1.1. The sequence goes on from NZ_RZSA01000328.1 coordinate 4,977, forward strand.
CTGGCTTCCCAATCTTCTGTTACCACAGCGTCGCTGATCACGCGGGCGACCGCCTCTTCAGGCGTCTCCGCAGTAATCTCGCGGCCCGCCATCGGCAAATCGCCGTCCATCTCTTCGACGAAAAACTTTTTGGACACGTGGGTCCCTCGCTGGTTACCTCGGAAGGTAACGACCGCAAATTGAAGATGCTTCCGGATGCACCAAATTGGCGTAAGGCAACGCGGCCCGCAGGAGAAGGTTCAAGTCCAAAAATATGAGCGGAACCTAATATACCGCCTCTTGCTTATGGGATAATGAGCACACGCGGCGCCAATTTTCTCGAGCGTTGGATGGCAGAGCATCTGCCCAAGGCGGGGACGGATGACCCTGCCGCGATAAGCGATTTGACCGACCGAGCAATGGAAGCGGCCGATGTAGAAGGGATCGAGGTCCGCGAGATCTACGAGGAAGGCGGCAGCGTCTTCGAGGTGATTGCGGCGGCTATGCAACACCGCGACGGCAGTTTGCCGGACAATGATCTCACCGAATTCGACCTTCTTGCTAGCCGACTTTCACGAGAGGCGAATCTCACAGAAGCCCAGGCTCGCAATCTGATTGAGCGCTTCGGCACGGATTGGGAAAAACTCCTGAATGAAGCCTATTTCCTGAAAGAGCTTGAAGGTCGGCTTGGGCAGGAATAAATCCCTCATCGGTGCGGCGATCCTTTTCACCACAAGGATCGCCATGGGCAAAGAATATCTGTTTTCAGAGAGCACGCTCGGTGACAAACTTGCGGCCGGCACGGGATTGTCGGTCCACTGCTTCGGTTGTCAGCGCCGCGCGCTATTCCCTATGCAACCGAAAAAGGTCCTGGAAACAAGGTCTGCTACTGCCGCATGCCGTGGGGAACGACGATGGAATTCATCACCACGCCGGATCGCATGGCCTATCATGACCAGACGGATCTTCGCAGGTGGCAGGACGAGAACTGAGCAGGATGGTTCTCCAGCGACGCGGCGCCGGCCGATATGCCCGGATGGGCAAAATCACTCCCACTCGATTGTTTTTGACCCGGCGCAAAATTGATGCCAGCAATTCGGTCCCGAGATGAGACAGCCTGTGGGGCTACTCCCACGTTCGTCCTTATGGATACGTGCTTATTATTCCGGCAAAGGGATATATTTGCGCGAGCCGAAGTCCCCCGGTTAGGCCCGGCGCTTGCTGGCCTACCCTGCCAGCCTGCCGGGCCGCTCCTCGAACTCCGTCGCCGACTGCGGATGTACCAGCGGCGACGGAGGGGGCTTTGGGCACCTAGGGACAAGGCG
>NZ_RZSA01000329.1:0-6259 GCF_003998075.1 Mesorhizobium sp. M2A.F.Ca.ET.037.01.1.1
GCATACATATGGCCCATCCAACTCACTCGTACCGCGCCAATCGCCTTCAAGGGATAGCGCGAATCGGAGCTCAAAATGTCGAATGAACTCACCATGCACGCCACGACCATCATCAGCGTGCGCAAGGGCAACAAGGTCGTGATCGCCGGCGACGGCCAGGTCAGCCTTGGCCAGACCATCATGAAGGGCAACGCCCGCAAGGTGCGCCGCATCGGCAAGGGAGGCAGCGTCATTGCCGGCTTCGCCGGCGCCACTGCCGACGCCTTCACCCTCTTGGAGCGGCTCGAAGCCAAGCTCGAGCAATATCCCGATCAGCTGACGCGCGCCTGCGTCGAGCTCGCCAAGGACTGGCGCACCGACCGTTACCTGCGCCGCCTGGAAGCCATGATGCTGGTCGCCGACAAGTCGGTCTCGCTGGCGCTGACCGGCAATGGCGACGTGCTGGAACCCGAGCATGGCGTGATGGCCATAGGCTCCGGCGGCAATTACGCCCTGGCCGCGGCCCGCGCGCTGATCGACACCGACAAGGACGCCGAGGAGATCGCCCGCAAGGCCATGCAGATCGCGTCCGACATCTGCGTCTACACCAACAACAATTTTGTTGTCGAAACGCTCGATGCCGCTTGAGCTTGCCGACCATGATCCCAAAAAGTGGGAGCCGGTTTTTGGATAAGGTCATGGTCACTCAGCAGCATAGCTACGATTTTCGGCCGGTCACCGAGAAGGATCTGGCGTTGATCGCCAGGTGGCTGCGCGAGCCGCATGTCGCTGAGTGGTGGGACGATCCGGACAAGGAAATCGCCGAGATCCGCGAGCATATGGATTCGGTCTCGGTGGAGCCGCTGATCGTCGAGCTCGACGGCAGGCCGATCGCCTATCTGCAGAGCTATGATCCGCATCTGGAGGACGACCATCCTTACGCCGACCAGCCCTTCGGCACGCTGGGCGTCGATCTTACGATCGGCCCGCCGGAGCTGGTCGGTGTCGGCCATGGCTCGGCAATCCTGAGCCAGTTCGTCGAGGAACTGTTCGGGGAAGGCGCGCCGCGCGTCATCATCGACCCGCATCCCGACAACGGCCGCGCCATCCGCGCCTATGAGAAGGCCGGCTTCAGGCCGATCGGCCACAGGCATTCGCAATATGGGGACGTCGTGCTGATGGCCGTCGATGCGGACGAAGACGACGATGAAGATCTGGGGGACTGACGAATGACCGCGCCTGAGGACAAGACTCTTTCCGCCTATGAGGACAGCTGGCGCATGGGCCTGCTGCTGGTGCTCGCCTTGATCGTGTTCCAGGCGGGCACCCTATACGGCATGGGGCATCCGCCGATCTGCACCTGCGGCTACGTCAAGCTCTGGCACGGCGTGGTCAACAGCTCGGAGAATTCCCAGCACATCGCCGACTGGTACACCTTCTCGCACATCATCCACGGCTTCCTGTTCTATGCGCTGGCCTGGGCGCTGTTCCCGCGCTCGCCGGTCGGGTTGAGGCTCGCCTTCGCCGTCCTCATCGAAGGCGGCTGGGAGATCCTGGAGAACAGCCCCTTCATCATCGAGCGCTACCGCGCCGGCACCATCTCGCTGAATTATTACGGCGATTCGATCATCAACTCGGTGTCCGACACGCTGTTCATGGTGCTGGGATTTGTGATGGCGCGAAAGCTACCTATATGGGTGATCGTGGCCCTGGCGCTCATCTTCGAGCTCGGCACGGGCTACATCATCCGGGACAATCTGACGCTCAACGTGATCATGCTGCTGCATCCGTTCGAGTCCATCAGGCAGTGGCAAAGTGGAATTTGAGTAATATGAGCACCTTTTCTCCCCGCGAAATCGTTTCGGAACTCGACCGCTTCATCATCGGCCAGAAGGACGCCAAGCGCGCCGTGGCCATCGCCTTGCGCAACCGCTGGCGCCGCCAGCAGCTGGAAGGCCAGATGCGCGAAGAGGTGATGCCGAAGAACATCCTGATGATCGGCCCGACCGGCGTCGGCAAGACCGAGATCTCGCGCCGCCTGGCGCGGCTCGCCGGCGCGCCCTTCGTCAAGGTCGAGGCGACCAAGTTCACCGAGGTCGGCTATGTCGGCCGCGATGTCGAGCAGATCGTGCGCGACCTCGTCGAGGTCGCCATCGGCCTGACCCGCGAAAAGATGCGCGAGGATGTCGCCGCGCGCGCCCAGATCAACGCCGAGGAGCGCGTGCTGGAAGCCCTGGTCGGCAAGACGGCGAGCCCGGCCACGCGCGATTCTTTCCGCAAGAAGCTGCGCGACGGCGAGCTCGACGACAAGGAGATCGAGATCGAGGTGGCCGACACCGGCAATGGCGGCATGCCAGGCTTCGAGATCCCCGGCATGCCGGGCGCCAATGTCGGCGTGCTCAACATCAACGACATGCTGTCGAAGGCGATGGGCGGCCGCAGGACCAAGACCCGCAAGACGACGGTGCGCGATTCCTACGCGCTGCTCGTCAACGACGAGTCCGACAAGCTGCTCGACCAGGACGAGGTCGTGCGTCGCGCGCTGGACTCGGCCGAGAACGACGGCATCGTCTTCCTCGACGAGATCGACAAGATCGCGGCCAGGAGCGACATTTCGGGCGGCCCGTCGCGCGAGGGCGTGCAGCGCGACCTGCTGCCGCTGGTCGAAGGCACCACGGTCGCGACCAAATACGGGCCGATCAAGACCGACCATATCCTGTTCATCGCTTCCGGCGCCTTCCACGTCTCGAAGCCGTCAGACTTGCTGCCGGAATTGCAGGGCCGCCTGCCGATCCGCGTCGAGCTGCGCGCGCTGGAGAAGGCGGATTTCGTCCGCATCCTCACCGAGACCGAGGCCAGCCTCATCAAGCAGTATATCGCGCTGATGAAGACCGAGGGCGTCGAGCTGAGCTTCACCGACGACGCCATCGATTCGCTGGCCGGCATCGCCGTCGACCTCAACGCCAGCGTCGAGAACATCGGCGCACGGCGCCTGCAGACGGTCATGGAGCGCGTGCTGGACGAGATCTCCTACGACGCGCCGGACCGCAACGGCACCCAAGTCGTCATCGACGCCGCCTATGTCGAGAAGCATGTCGGCGACCTGTCGCGCAACACCGACCTGTCGCGCTTCATCCTGTAGCTCCGCCGCCGGCGGCAGCTATCCTTCCTTCTCGCTCGTTGGCGCATGGGACGGATGTCTGCCGCGCCCAGCGCGGGTCTTGATTGGATGCTGGCCCAATGCTATCATTGCTCTCAATGAGAGCATGGAAGGCGTATGGCCGGAAATCTGCACGTCCGCAATCTGGATGACGACTTGATCGCCAAGCTGAAGATGCGTGCCGCCCGGCATGGGCGCTCGGCTGAGGCCGAGCACCGTGAAATCCTCAGGCAGGCGCTGGAAAATGAGAGCGAGCCCTCGTTCGATGAACTGGCCGCCCGGCTGCGGCGGCTCACCGCGCAGCGAAAGCAGACACCCTCCGAAGTGCTGCTGCGCGAAGGACGTGACGAACGGTGACGGAAACGCTCGTCGTAGACGCCAGCATCGCTGTCAAATGGGTGGTCGAGGAGGAGGGTACGTCTCTGGCACTTGGCTTGCGGCATGGTCGACGCTTCGCGGCGCCGGAACTGCTGATCGTTGAGTGCGCCAACATTCTCTGGAAGAAGGTCCTGCGCGGTGAAGTCAGTCGCGAAGAGGCGAAGATGGCCGCAAGCTTGCTGGAGCGTAGCGATATCGAATTGTTCGGCATGCGGGGATTGCTCGCCAAAGCGACCGAACTGGCGACGGATATCGGTCATCCGGCCTATGACTGCATGTATGTCTGCCTTGCGATGAGCCGAAACTGTCGCTTTGTGACCGCGGATGAACGCCTTGTACGAGTGCTGCACCAGAAGGCTCCCCGTGAAATCGCCAATCTCTGCATGACCCTGGAGCAGCTCTCAGCTGGCTCGGATTAATGCCGTTGACCGATATCCGCCGGCTCGGCAATTTAACGGCGGCTGATCTCTTGGTGACGGTCCTTTATCTAAAACCTGCAGTGTGGCCAGACGGTACCATCTGGCCGCCTTTCGATCCGGTTTGACCGCGCCTTCTCTCGACTCTGTCGTGCGCTTTTCCTAGTTTGCCGCGAATTCAAAGGCGGCGGCATGAAGAAATATATCCTGCTTTTTCTGGGCATCGCTTTGGCGGCGGCGGTGACGATCGCCGATGCCGCGACCATGGTGCCTCCGGGCAATCGCAACGCCGTGCAGCCGGACATTCCGGGCGCGTCCAGCCGGCGCACCCAGGCAACCAACACCACCTTCCAGGCCAAGTACCGTAAAGTCTACGCGTTGCTGCAGAACGATGCCGAGCTGCGCGGCAAGATCAGGAAGGTGGCGGCTGCCTACGGTATCGATCCGATGCATATCGTCGGCGCCATCGTCGGCGAGCACACCTACAATGTCGACGCCTATGACCGCCTGCAGACCTACTACGTCAAGGCGATGTCCTATCTGTCGAGCAAGCTGACCTTCGCCTATGAGGGCGAGGATGTCGGCGATTTCGTTCAGCGGCCGGAATTCAAGAAATGCGCCGGCATGGACGACAGCTACGATCTGTGGGAATGCCGCGAGCAGGTGTGGAACCATGCCTTTCGCGGCAAGACCGTCGGCGGCACAAGCTTCCCCAACGACCGCTTCGGCGCAACCTTCTTCCAGCCCTATTATGCCGGCCAGACCTTCGGTCTCGGCCAGTTGAACCCGCTGACCGCGCTGCAGATGAGCGATCTCGTGCACAAGGTCTCCGGCCTGCCGAAGCTTGATGTCGAGGATCCCAATGCGGTCTACAAGACCATCATGGACCCGGACCTGACGCTGCCTTACGTTGCAGCGACCATCAGGAAGTCGATCGACGCCTATCGCAGCATCGCCGGCTTCGACATCTCCCACAATCCGGGGCTTACCGCCACGCTCTACAATGTCGGCAACCCCGAGCAGCGCGCCTATGCGCTGAAGGCCGAGAACGACAGACGCCGCGCCGCCGGCGAACCGGAAAAGCTGCCCGAGGAGAACTATTACGGCTGGCTGGTCAACGACAAGCTGGACGAGCTGAAGGCGCTTTTCTAACCAGACCTCAAGCTGCCAGCAGCGACTTCAGCTTGACCGCCTGCGAGCCGAGCGCTTCCGGCGCCGGCTTCCCCCGCTTGGCGATCAGCATCTCCGCCAGGCGGATATCGCGCGCCACCGCATTGCCGGGGCCGATGCCGCTGGCGGCGACCAGCCTGCCGTCCTCCGCCAGATGGAACAGAATGAAGGCGCCGTCGTCGAGGTCGCGCCGCACGATGCTCTTGCCCTCGTCGGGAAGCCCGGCGATCTGCAAGGTCAGGCCGTACTGATCCGACCAGAACCAAGGCACGGCGCCATGCGCCTCGTTGGCGCCCATCATGTTCCTGGCGGCCAATGCGCCTTGTTCCTGGGCGTTGCGCAGGCCTCCAGCCGCACGCGACGGCCGCCATAGATCGCCAGCGGAAACGAGCAGCAATCGCCGGCGGCGAAGATATCCGGGTCGGCGGTGCGCAAATGCTCGTCGACGGCGATGCCATTGTCGATCGCGAGCCCCGCTTCGGCGGCAAGCGCCGTCACCGGCACGGCGCCGATGCCGATCACCGCGAGATCGGCAACGATCCTTTGTCCGTCGGCCAGCGTGATGGCGACGTCCTTGCCGTCATCGGCAATCGCGGCGATCCCCTGGCCGGTGCGGATCGGGACGCCCTCGGCCTCATGCGCCTTGTGAATGATCTCCGCGATCTCGGCCGTCACGCCGCGCCTCAGGATGCGCGGCTGCGCCTCGATGACGGTGACCGTGGCGCCGAGCTTGCGCGCCGAGGCGGCAAGCTCCAGCCCGATGAACCCACCGCCGATGACGGCGATGCGCCTTTCCGCACCGAGATGGGCACGGATGGCGAACGCGTCGCTGAAGGTCCTCAGATAGACGCAGCGCGACCCAAGGCCTGGCATCGGCAACTGCCGCGGCACGGAGCCGGTGGCCAGCAGCAGCTTGTCGTAGGCAAGCGAAGAGCCGTCCGACAGCTGCACGATATGGGCCGCGCGGTCGATCGCGACGGCCCGGACGGAATGGATGTGCCGGATCGCGCGTTCGGCGAAGAGCTCCTCTGTGGCGATCGCCTTGATGCCCGGAGCCTCACCGGTCATCGCGTCCTTCGACAGCGGCGGTCGCTCATAGGGCAGATGCGGCTCGTCGCCGACCAGTGTCACCGGCCCGTCTTAACCCAGATCCCGG
>NZ_RZSA01000032.1:0-14758 GCF_003998075.1 Mesorhizobium sp. M2A.F.Ca.ET.037.01.1.1
GGCAACCGTCTTTTGAATGAACGCTCTCGCTTCGGAGCGGAACGCGTCCGACGCGGCGTCGCTATGCATCGACGCGGCGAGTTCGTAAGTCGGATCAGCAATGTCCCCGGCTGCATCGTCGCCCCCTGGCGAAACTACGTCGAGATCGAGCTTCTCGATCCAGGTGTCACCGAGTTGCCCAGCCACCTGTTGCGCCTCGGCTAGAAGTAGGTCCTTGTCACGAATGAGCTTCCACGACAGCGGCGACGCTCCGTTCAAATTCAATCGAGTCAGAACGTGCCGCGATCGGACATTGGATCGCAGCTCTTCAAGCGCCGCGCGGATGCGCATGACGACCTCTGGCCACTCAACGGTTCCAGTGAGATCGACGCTGAGACGTTCGAATTGCGCGACGCTGGTCAGCCTCTCCTCGATCTCAACGGAACCGTCATCACGTATGGTCACAAGCGTTGCCGATTTCTCGCCGGCCTCATTGATATCCCTGCCCTGGGGAATACCCGGCATCACGACCGTCGCGCGTGCCCCTGGATAGACTTGGCGAACATGGATGTGCCCAAGCGCCCAGTAGTCGAAACCATGATTGTGCAAGTCGGCAATGCTGCAGGGTGCATAAACGTCGTGACCGGGGGAGCCCGCCAGGCTGGTGTGCATGATACCCACATTGATCGCGCCGTCTCGAGCTATCGGGTACTTGGGCAACAGGCCTTCTGGCGCCTTAGGGTGCCCGAAGCTCAGTCCATGGAAAGCTACGTCGAGACCGCCAGAAGTCAGCAATACCGATTGAGCGCGGCCGCCGAAGATAGTCACGCTGTCTGGAAACACGAGCTGCTTTGAGATGCGCGACAAGGCATCATGGTTGCCACGGATCTTGAAGACCCGGATCCCCGCCTGGTGCAGTCGTGCAATCTGTGTTGCCACGAATCGCGCGGTCTTCATCGAAGTTTGTTCGCCATCGTAGAGATCGCCAGCAATGATCAGCGCATCCACCCGTTCATCAAGACACAAATCCACTATCGAAATGAAGGCTTGGCGGCTGGCGTCGCCCACGAGCTCCGCGAGTTCGAGATTTCGCAGCGCTAGCGAGCGCAGCGGTGAATCCAGATGGACGTCGGCCGTGTGAACAAATCGAAACGCCATTCAGCCTCCAGCCAAGGACAGACCTCGTCCAAGGTTCGTCACGTCAGGCGAGGATGGCAGCCAGCCCTCGCGTTGTCGCTGATATCTCACTGGCCGTTTGCGCCGTCGATCAGCAGCCCGTCTTGGTATCGCAATGATCCGTTCGCAACGGCGCCGGCGACCGCCGATGAAATCAATTGCCTCAATTGCGCGCTAGTGGCTTTGAAGCCCAGCATCCTCGAAACGCTGGTTGCGATTTCGTCTTCGGTTGCGCCGAGGTTGGACCTCACCACCTCGATTGCTCCTTGGGCTACTTCCTCCAACGAGATCATTTCGGGTTTACGCAATCCAGGGGACAGGACGCCACTGCGGTCGCGCAGCTGAATGGCTGCGCCGGGCTTGAAGCAGAAGTCGCCTCGACGTGCCACCGCTCCCCGCGCCTCGGCGACAATCAGGCCGCGCTCTATTGCGTCTTGGATCCTACCACCGGCCCGTTGAAGACCCCAGGCGTCCCGGATACGCGATACCACCTCATCGAGATGGATTGGCGTCTCCGCTGCCACGACCTGCTCGACCAGTCCCGCGAGAAGGCCGGTAGGCGTCTCGTGAAGCTCAAACTGTCCGGCCGGTCTTTGGACACGGGCTTCCGCGTAGGATCGATCAGGTGTGGAGGCGCCATTCATAGTTTCCAAGCCGATTTCGGTGACATTGCCTCGGTCAACCGTTACGACCTGTACCGCCGCGGCACGGCTTCGCTGGTTGCCTAACTCTGCCCGTTCCGCAAGTTCTCGTGTTGCAGCATCGATCGCTGCCACAGTTCGCTCGAGCTGTTCGCGCGGGCGCTGAAACCAGTCAGCACTCCAGATGCGATGAATGATCCAACCGTGGTCTTCGAGCACGGCTTGGCGCAGGCGATCCCGATCTCTGGCGGAGCGTGAGGAATGATACTCAGCACCGTCGCATTCGATACCAAGCAAATAGCGTCCTGGCCGCTCGGGGTCGGCAACTGCCAGATCGATGAAGAAGCCCGCGATACCTACCTGCGCATGGACCTGACAGCCTCGTTCAATCAATGCGTTGGCTACCTGTTCTTCAAAGATTGAACCCATCTCCCTAGTCGTCGTCTGTGCGAGCGAGATCCTCCCAGTCCGCGCGTAATGCAAGAAGAGCTTGAAGGCGAAAACCCCCTTACCCTTTCCGCGCTCGAGGTCGATGTCCTCGTCTGTTATCGACGCGTACACCTCACAGGCGCGCTTGGCCCGGCTTATGAGGACGTTAAGGCGACGCTCGCCACCTTCCGAACCGAGTGGGCCGAAGCGCATGGCCATGTAGCCCTGTGCATTCTTGGCATAGCCCACTGAGATCATGATCACGTCCCTCTCATCGCCTTGAACGTTCTCCAGGTTCTTGACGAAAAACGGCTCACTCGGATGGGCGTGGAAGAAGTCTTCCGTATCGGGATTTAGCCGACGCAGCGCTTCTAGCTCATCTTGGATCGCACGACGCTGGCTAACGGAAAAAGTGGCAACGCCCAGAGACTCTTGCGGATTCGACTTCGCGTGGCGGATGATCGCTTCTGCTACGGCCCGTGCCTCGATCGGGTTCGTCCCAGTCCCGCCTGAATCGAACACTCCGTCCGGCACGTGATGGAAGCGCAGCCCCATGCCCGCCTCTTGGGTATAGGGGCTCGGCACGATGAAGAGCCGGTTCTCGTAGAACTGACTGTTTGACACGGCAATCAGCGATTGATGGCGACTACGGTAGTGCCAGCGAAGCATGCGCTGCGGCAAACCACGCGCCGTGAAAAGCCCGAGGATACTTTCAATATCGGCAACCTGCGCACCCTCGCCCTCGTCATCTTCAGACTGTGAGCCGGTCATCTTCGCAAAGAATGTCGTCGGTGGCAGTTGGCGTTCATCGCCTACGACGACCACCTGGTTCACCCTGGCAATGGCACCGAGCGCATCCACCGGCTGGATCTGAGACGCTTCGTCCATGACCAACAGGTCGAACGACATGCGGCCGGGCGACAAGAACTGCGCTACCGAAAGCGGGCTCATCATGAACACGGGCTTTAGCGCTTGGACGGCAGGCCCGGCTCTCAGCATCAGCTGCCGGATAGGCATATGGCCCCTTCTGCGCGCCATTTCAGATCGGAGCAACCCCACGGGCCCGGCTCCACCATCTCTTGCAGGGATTTTGCGATGATGCGCTGTCACAACCTCGATGGCGCTAGCCCTGATCCTTTGCCGATCCAAATCGGCAAAGTCGCGGACCGCCCTGGAATGGAGCTCGCCGTCAAACCTTCCGAGCTCAGGCTCTTTCGTCGCCATCGCCGTCAGGATTTTCTCGTAATAGGCCATGTCGAAGACCGACCGCGCCGATGCGGTCGGAACCTGGCCGTTGGCTAGGCCGTCGATCAACTGTCCCAGGCCGGCCTTTCGGGCACTCTCGGATCGTTCTTCATAGGCAACCCATTTCGAGAGCTGTTCCTGGTGCGCGAGCCAGCCCTCCAATCGAGCAATCAGCTCGGCAATCGAAACCTCCGAGAAATCGTCAACTGCGAACAATGATGAAGCGTCAGCCTTCAGATCCTCCGCAAGCGCCTTCAATTGCAGCGCCGCGGCTTGGGTCGCTTCCCGCGTCGCACGAGCCGATTTTGCGATCTCGGCCCTGTCAGGCAGACGCGCGGCCAGATGTCGAAGCGCGCTGTTGTTTTTCAACCAGAGCTCGGCTTGCGTAAGCGCGGCCCAATTAGATCCTCGGCCACGCCAAGACGAGCCGAATGCGGATATGCCAAGGCCCTCAGCCGCATCGATCTCCCGAGCGAGATTTTGTAGAGCTCCCAGGCGCCGTACAAGCTCCAGCCGATCCGACAACTGATCAGGCACGCCGGCCAGAACCCCTTGAGACGCTTCGTCCGCCTGAGCTACGGAGCGCGCCTTCTCTTCCATCAGCTGTAGTGAAGCCCTTTCCGCGGAAGCCACGTCACCCAGCATGGACGGCGCGAGGTGGCCAAGATCATTCCAGAAACCCTCGATCATCGGCCGGCCGATATCTATCACCTTGCGAACTCGGAGCGCCCGCGCGCCCGCTTCAGTGCGCTCGGCAATACGACCGGCAATAAGTCGCGGTTCCGACCCAAGCCCCCTCAGCGTGCGCATCCATTCCACTAGCGCCAAGAGCGGTGCCGAAGACGATTTCTCCCGGCGCCAATCTGCGCCGAAGGCGGAGCGACCAAAGGCATCGCCATCACGAACCCTTGCGGCTGCCGCTTGCCCCTTCATCAATACGTCAAGGAGGCGCACGGTCTCGGTCGAAGGCGTGTTGGCATCGACCAGAAGGGATCGAACCAACGCCTTGGCGCGCCTGTAGTCGCGGCTCAATGCCTTCAACAGTCCGGTATGAGTGGCGAGGGCTTGCCTCGTTGCTACTACGTCCGTGTTCCAGGCAGCATCGACAACCTTGCCCTTCAATTCTGCTTGTACCGCCTCAAGTGTGGCGACGCTCTCTGCAAGGTCTGCGGCTTGTTCAAGTCCTGAATCCCAGACGGTCGCGGCAAATGCTTCGGGGCTTGCGTCAGGGGCAGCCGCAACTCTCTCCCCCGTCGCGATCAATCTAAGGATCCCTGCCAGCGTGTCCGGCACGACCGTTGACCCAAGCTCCTGATTCAGCCGCTCGGCTTCATCGCGCAAGCGCGGGAGCAGAACCGTCAGCTGGTGCGCGCGAACAAAGCCGTCCTTCGAAAATTCCGCCGGCAGCCTGGCAAGCTCTATCTCGAGATCTTCAATTGGGGTGTCGATCGCGGTCGCCGCCAAATGCCGCGAAACCTCCTCGAATCTGCGTGCGAAATCGGATCCTGTCCAAAGGAGCGAGGAGATTTCCTTAGGGCTGTCATCCCACGCCGGGGAAACTAGCGCTTCGGCCGGGAGGTCCGGTGCCGAAGCGAGAAGTTCCGCGCGATCCTCTAGATCGCCGCTGTCACTCAAAATCCGGGGAGCGTCACCCTCGATCCGCGCGGCAATGTCGATCAGTTTGGCCTGTACGGCCTTCGCTTGCTCCAGCAACGACGCAATGCGCGGCACGAGCCGCTCGACCGTCGTTGGCAATACAACATCAAGGCCAACTCCTCGCCAGGGATGGTGGATTGGCAGCCCGATTTCGTTGATCCGTTGAGAGACCTCGTCGAGCAGCTTTCGGCGCGATGAAACACCTTCATCCGTCCAATCGGTCGCACCCTCCAATTCGATATCCACCGGCTTTTGTCCGCTCTGCCTGAGCCGGGTTAGCTGGCCGAATACCTGATATGGCGTTAGCCCAGATGCACCGAAGGGAACATGCATCCGCTCTGCATGCGCATTGAGCTTATCGCGTGCCTGCAAGAGCTGTTCGGTGAGCGCAGACGGGAATTGGCCTCGAGGCGACCCGAGCTGCCAGGTGCGACGCAGCTCCTCCAGCATCATCCGCTTATTCGCCTTGTTGCTATGGAGCTCTAAGCAGGCATCCCCTACCCCGGCGTTGTCCAGTCGACGCTTCACGACCTCCAGGGCGGCCATTTTTTCGGCCACAAAAAGAACGGTCTTTCCATCGGCCACGGCCGACGCGATTACGTTTGCAATCGTCTGCGACTTGCCAGTGCCCGGAGGACCTTGGATGACAAGGTCGCGGCCCCTTCGGACATCATGAATTGCGAGCGTCTGGGAGCTGTCACTGTCGACGATATGCAACATCTCCGCGGGCGAGATATGCGGATCAATCGCAATATCCTCCGACATCAACGGCTCGCGTGCTTCAAAGCCATCTGAAAGGAGCGAGCGGATCTTCGGCTGTTCGATGATCTTTGAGCCCTCGGGCCAGATCTCGGGATCAAGATCCCGGTACATCAAGAACTTCGCGAACGAGAAGAACCCCAGCAACATGTCGTCCCGAAGCACCTCCCAACCCTCTTTGGTGGAGACCGCGTCGGCCACGGCATCGAGATACTTTGAGGCGTCGAAGTCGTCTCCCGCGTCGAAGCTCGGCATCGCAAGCTTGTGCATGCGATCGAGGTAGAGCTCGAGGGAGAGGTTCGCGCTCTGATCCTCCGGTCTTGCGCGCAGCCGGAACTTCTCCCCGGCCGTTCCTCGCTCAAGTCGGACCGGCACCAAAATGAGCGGTGCTTGACGGATGTTCTCCTTATTGTTCGGGTCAATCCACTTCAGCATCCCGAGAGCCAAGAAGAGGATGTTGACGCCCTGCTCCTCTTCGAGCGTTCGAGCATCATGATAGAGGTCGAGAAGCCGGCGCTGTAAGCCGGTGGGAGTCATCCGCGTCTGCAGTTTGGTGTCCGAATGTCGCGCGGAGATTCCCCGATCGTCGACCTGGTCATCCTCTGGCTGAGCAAGTGAGATGGGCGAATAGTCGATCTCTTCGTCCGCGGAGGTGCCCTCTTGGGCTGCCTTCGGTCTATCGGGCTTGCCGGCGAGGAACGTAAAGGCCTTGCCTGCGTTCACCAGCAACCGATAGATCTCCGACGACTTCTCATCGACAATGTCGATCGTCTTCGCGCTCTTGGAAAACCGCGGCACATTCAAAAGCCGATTGCGCGCGGAAAGATCAAGCAGCTCCATCCTGGCGCGCTCGAGTTTCTCCTTCAGAGGCAAGTCGCTCTGGAAGACGGATTTTTCGATGTCAGACAACTACACCCCCCCACGCACGACGAAAACATAGAACCTGGGCAATGGCCGTCGCAACAAGAAACAATCCCTTTTCCCAATTTGTGAATAGAGGCGACGTACCGGGCGGGCCGCAACATTTGTGAATGCGACGGAGGTCATCCTCTAGATTAGGTTTATAGGGGATCACGCAAGCAATGGCGGGAACGGTCAGTCATCCGCTAGATGCAGAACTGAGCTGTGGATAGCAATCGCCAGCCCTACTGAAGCGCAGTATGTTCTCTTTTTGTTCCAGCGTCAACGGGCGACGACGCCATCGTCGGCCTTAGAGAATTCGGCGATATATGCCGGGCGGCGAATCCAGGTCGTGAGCACTGACCCACCGTTTGAGGTCGAAGAAAACTCAGTCTTCATCCGATGACGACGATCTTTCCCGGCCGCCGCGAATTGCCAAATCCAACAGGTCGTCATGCTTTACTGACACTCCGTCACGGGCTCGCAAAGCGCCAGCGCTCGGATTCCGCTGCAGTTCCTCAATTTCCTTTTCCGTGCGGGCGCGGGGCGGCATCCCCTTGGTCGAACTGCCAGAATCCTCTGTACTTCCCTCGGATCCATTGTCTGGGCCTTCGGTATCTTCGGGATCCTGGTTGGTTTCGTCGGAATCCTCGTTGGGGTCTTCAAAAGATGTCACGATATGCGCCTTTGCTTTTTCCGCGATAGGACGGTCAGTAGACACCTCTGCCTTGATTCTTCAATCCCAAAGAACCTCGCTTTACCGGCCAATCGCAATTGTCTCGGCGCAAAGTCGCCTCGCTTTTTCAATTCTTAGCTTGCATGCCCGCGACGGGGCTGACTTTCGCGCCCATCCGGACTCTGATCAGCCGCTAAGCCGGCGGCTTGACGTCTAGGACGGCACGCGGGTCAATCTACATTGGGAAGGGACGCATACAAAGAGAATCGATGCGATTAGCTCTCATATCTTTCTGAAGATGGTTCCGGTCTACTGGCGTTTTGTGGGAATGCCGGTAATAAAAGAACGCTGTTTCATGGAGCAAAAAATTGGCCGACGATTCCCACAGTCACGTAGGGTCACTTATCGCACTCACCGCTGACATCGTATCAGCCTACGTCAGCAAAAACGCGGTGCCCGTTGCATCTCTGCCTGAACTTATCGAGAGCGTGAATTCATCGTTGTCACGTATTGGTCAGCCTGTTGAACCTGAAAAACCGGCACAGCTTCCGGCCGTCAATCCCAAGCGGTCGGTGACGCCGGACTACATCATCTGCCTCGAAGACGGAAAAAAGTTCCGATCGCTCAAGCGACATCTGACCACTCATTTCGGCCTGACGCCCGATGAGTATCGTGAAAAATGGGGACTGCCGCGCGACTACCCAATGGTCGCTCCCAATTATTCGGAGAGCCGTTCCGCGCTCGCCAAGTCGATGGGACTTGGCCGCAAGGCGGCTGCGGTGAAAAAGGCCCCGGCTAAAAGAGCAAAGGCCCGATAGGTCGATCACGTCTGTGCTCGCGAGGAGTTCTTAAAATTGAGGAACGATCGGCAATCCCACCGACATCGGTCGCGCCTTAGGCGCCGCCAACGTAGCTCGGTTGACCGCACTTCCCGAAGCACCCGGACCCTCGCCTTGATATCTCTAGGAGTTATCGGCCTGGCAGCTTCAGCTTACGCCGCCGTTTCCCTGACGGGACGCAGCCATGGTGAACTCGCCGCAGTTATACCCAACCAAACAGCTGCGAATCCACCATCCATAATAGGCACGCCGTCGGTTGTGGATGGCGACACTATCGAAATCCACGGTCAGCGAATTCGCCTCAATGGTATTGATGCGCCTGAAAGCCGGCAGCTTTGCAAAGATGCCAATGGGCTCGAATATCCATGCGGGCGACGGTCCGCCGAGGCACTAGACGCCTTTCTGGCCGAGGCTCGCCCCGTCCAATGCACGTTTGTCGCATGGGATAGGTATCACCGCTTCGTTGGAGATTGTCGCCGGGCCGACGGCGCCAGCGTCGCCTCGTGGATGGTCGAGCACGGCCAGGCTCTTGATTGGCCTCGATATAGCCACGGCACCTACGCCGATCTGCAAGCACAAGCGAAGTCCGGCAAGGTAGGATTGTGGACTGGCGAGTTCGAGGCGCCATGGGATTGGCGCGCAGGTCATTCGGATGACCCCAAGCCTTCAACCAATCGTAAGTTCAACCTCGTCAACCAAGGTCAAATAGCCCAGAGCTACTCGTGTCAGCCGCGACGCTATTGCTCTCAGATTTCCTCCTGTGAGGAAGCGCGTTGGTATCTGAGCAACTGCTCGTGGGGCGGTAAACTCGACAGAGACAGCGATGGCATTCCTTGCGAAGGTCTTTGCTGAGGGCTGTGGGGTGGATCGGCTGACCACCTCTCGTCTGTTCAGACCCTACCCGTGAGGCTTCGCTGACGCGAGGATGTTGCGGTGGCGCCATGCAGGTGCGCCAGCGCCGATATCGCATGGCAGAAAGGCTGACTGACGTTCGTTTTTGAAAATTCGACGAGTTCATTGAGACCGCTGCCGCTCGATAGGCGCAATGCCTCATATCGGCAGATCGGGATCTGCCTGTTGTTTTTGAACCGTCTGTCAGGGCCGCCGCTTTTGTTGGGATGTGCCCAGGTATGTCCTACAACCTCAGCATCGGATGGAACCTGACCAGTCTCGATGAAATTGCTTGGCGCAAATTGGGTACGGAGTTCACCATAGCCGATGGCGCCGTAGCGGTTGCCATCCTTCACCAGGACAAGATCCGGCATAAAATAGAGCACTTGCCGGCCCACGTGAATTGAAGGCGGCGTGACGTTGCTGCGAACAACTTGCGGCAAGGTGCTCGCAAGTACCGTCGGCTTCTTGTCCACCAGCATGCTGGCGCCGGCATTGCGCTTCCAAGTCGTCAGATCCTCGATCTTGCCGCCCGCCGCAACGTGCCACCTTCCCGCACAAGCGGTGAGCGTTTCGAAAGCGGCCACCAATCGGCCATAGGCCGCCTCGGCGTCCTGCTCCAAATCGTAGAAAAGCACACTAACCCGGCGATAGCCGTCAAACCACTTGCCGATCAGCATGCCGGGCAGGAAGGCTACAACTCCCACCACTGGCCCGACGCCCCCGATCGCCTTTCCGACCACGAAGCCCACGATGCCGCACAAGACCGCCAAGATCACCGAGAGCCGGATCTGCGACTGTCTGGCATTGATCTCGTCCAGGACTTCGGCAGAGGTCTCATCGCGCATTTCCATCACGTCGCCGGACTCGATCTCCCTCATCACGACACCATCTGCCACGTATTCCGGCGCAGACGGTTGCGGCTGTATGTCCGGTGTACGATGGGGCGGCTGGCGAGCAGTGTTTTTCGCGCCGGCCTTTCCGAGCGTCCCACGATAGTAGAGCCCGCCGACGCCTGCGTGGATGTAGTGGCCTCGTGGGCCCGTTCCGATCCGAAGCCCCTTAACGCCTACTGAGACGCCGACGCCGCCCGATGAAAAGTTAAATCGGAACGGCCCTGCGCTGATCGATTTGCGAACGTAAAACCCCATCCCCTTTGAGCCCCCAACTCAATGCTGTGAGCGTTAGGTCACCAGCATTCTTTCCCGCTCATGACTTCGACCCCGCAGCTGGCGCCAAGTCCGTTTCGCGGGAGCGCTGTCTCACCCTGATTTCAATTCGTCGTCTTGCCTTCACGTCGCCAGCCTGTGCTCCGTCAGTCAGGCGGTCGCCAGGAAGTATCAGCTGACCGCCTGACATCGGCAGGATGGTGAACCCTTTCAGCTCGGGCATGTCGCGCAAGATGCTCGTGACCGAGATCGCGCGAGCCAATCCAAGACCCGCGTTGTCGGCTGGGTGGAGCGTACCGATCCCTACCTTATGGGCCAGGACCGGCTGGAGCCCCTTGTCCATGTTCGATGACTCGCCGGACATCGCCTGCTCGTCCGTGTGGCCAATCACCTCGATGACGTCGACGCCATACGCCTTCGCAATGCTCGCAATGGTCTTCGAGAGATCACGCAGCTTCATCTTGAAGTCGTCGGAAAGCTCAGCACTGCCAGATGCGAAATTATACCCGCCAAGTTCGCTGAGGCTGATGATGGGTGGCCAATCATGCGGCTTGGTCGCAACCACGGCCTCGCCGGCCTTCTTCAGCGCCTCGGAAAGGTCCTTGGACGTCTTGGCCGCTCCAACGTAGCCATACTCCTTCAGCACCTTCACATGCTCGACCATCGCCTTGGCCTGTTCGACGTCGACGTCATTGTCGGCAAGAACTTTGGTGACCGGCGCCTTTTGCACCACCTCTTCAACCGTGAGCCCTGCCTTCTTGATTGTTTCGACGACCTCTTTCGCAAGGACGAGTTCGCGCCATTCTTGATCGGAGACATTGCGTCCCGTCGCGGGCTTGAACGCATTTAGCTGAGCGAGCAGCCGCTTGTTCTCCTCGTCGAGCTTGCGAATGGTCTCCTGGACGGATTGCGCAATCTTCTGCGCCTCCGCCGCCTCTTGCTCCTTTTTGTGGATGATGGCGCCGGCCGCTAAGAGAAGGCAGAAAACGAGAAGCAGCATCGTTTCGGCCATCGTCAGGCCAAGGATCAGACCGCGGCCATAACCTTTGCGCTCGAAAGCGACCGATGTTCCGCCGACGTCGCTCACCTGCCCCACCAACTGGACCGTCTCGGCGGCTCAACCTTTTCTGCCTGCGGTGTCCCGGCCAACGTCTGGAACGTATCGCCTTGCGGAGGTTGCGAAATCTCGATCGGCGCATCTTCGGTGACACTGACGGCAGGCGTCGCAGGAGGTGTCGGATCGATCGCTATTGGGCCGTTGACAGACTGGGTCGGGCGAGAAATTTGCGGACCCCTTTCCGCAAGCGCTGCGAAGAGTTCGCTCGTCTCTTTGCTCTGCTTTTGCAGCACGGCCGCAAGCGCCTCTGTCACCTTCTGCTGACCCTGCACGGTCTCGGCAGTCTTTTCCGCGGCTGCAGCGGCTCGCTCCACACTGCTCGCAACCGTCGCCACCACGTCCGTGAGACTGGTCATACGCACTTGCTGCTCCTGTGAGGCGGCTTCAGTTTTCACGGCATACTGCGCGACAGCACTGCCCAGCATCTTCACCATCGGCGCCAAATCGTTCTTCAATACCTCGTCAGGGACAACAACATTTCCGAGTTTCGTGGCCACCGTGTCCGCTTGCGCGCCGAGCTTGCTCACTGACGAAGACATCGAGCCATTGGCCTTGTCTAGCAAACCCGCGGCCGCCTCGACCCGTTGCGCAATGGAGGAAAATTGACGTTCGACCTGCCCGAAATTCTCCTTGAGAGCGTCGCTCAGTTTACCCGACGCCTCCTGCACGGGCTTGATCGCTTCCATCGCGACCTTCTCGAGGGCGGATCTAATGTGCTCGCCGTTTCGCTCTGCCTGCGTGGCAATCTCGGCAAAGCCCTCTTCCAGCATCTGATGGCTCACGCGCCGAAATTCGGCAAACTCCCTGGTCACGCTCTCCATCTCAGCCCTTACCCGCCTTGTCATGTCCGCGAGCTCGTGCCTGGCCGTCCGCTCAATATCGGCAGGATCGCGGCGCATCTGGTTGTAGAAAATTCTGAGCGCGATGCCCGTGATCGTCGACGTCACCGCGATACCGAAGTTTCGGACGATGGTTTCGGTCGAGCCTTCCGAGCCGAACTGAAACAATGAGACCCCAAGGCTCGTGAGCGTGAACAGGAAGCCCATGTAGTAGAGGTTGTCGCCAGTCTGCTCATCATGCAGCCGCAGCTTACCCGTGAAGACCGATACACCCAGGTAGAAGAACATCAGGCAAACCGGTATGCCCGCTCCGACAATCGGGTTCACACCGGAAAGTTTGGCGATTGCGATGAAGACGCAGCCTCCAAGGGTCAAAACCGCAAAGACAACCAGCGGAAAAACTTGATGGCCCAACAGGGAATGGTCATGTTTCCTGGCCATCAGTTCAACCCTTCCAACCTAACCAGCTTTTCGAACTCGCCGTGGTGATTTTGCACCCACTGCGTCCAGAACTCGGCGTGGTCGAGCGTCTGAAATGGCTTCTTCGTCCTGTCGATGTAGAGAATGGTGACACTCACTCCATCCAGCGACGTGCCGTAGGTGCGATCGGCGGCGCTATTGAGATATCTTTGGTAATCGAGGCCCGATCGGTACTGGGAATAAAGCGACGTATGCTCAATCATGTCCGAGGCGACAACCAATCGCTTTGCGCTATCCTGTTTCGCCAGACTGCTATCGAAGAGCGACAGTTTGATTTTTTGGATGCCGGCCATGATCGGAGACTGGCTTGCCGAGTCACCATTCGGAATCTCATCAGGAAGCTTACTCAAGGGATCGCCGAAAGCGTCTTCCCACTTCTTCTGACGACGGGCAGGATTGTTGGTCCAACTATCTACCGTTGACCCGTCGCCAGGATTGCATCCGTCGAACATAACGGTGAGGTCGCCAGGCGCTGAGTTCAAAGTGTAGATTCTTACATATCCGCCCGGCTCGACCCGCCCGATTGTCTTGCGGAACTCATTCTTCAGATCGGCTATCGTCGTTGCCGAAATCGGATCCGTCGCATCGATCAGAACGGCCGTCAGGCTGGTCGGCCCATCCAACGGGCAGTTCGTGCTAGCATCGATCTGACCCTTCCCAGATCTAGACCACATCCAGCCAAAGCCGGCCAACATCGCGACCGATAAAATCCCTAAGGCGACAGCCGCGACGATCGTGCCTGCTTGGCCCTTCTTCCGCCTGCGAGACCGCCTAGTCATTGCTCACACTGTCGGGATGAAGCTTGTCGAGGTCCCGGTATTGTTCGATACCACGTTCACATTCTTGGCCGATCAGCCGCACCTGAGCGTTCAGCTCTTCCTGTGCGGCGCGGATCGACGCGCCAATGTCAGACTCGCTCCACTCTCCCTCCCCCGAGACGTGAGGCTTTATCCGATCCAGTTTGTACGGTGACCCGAAATGCTTGGGTGCAGGCTCCGTTCTGGCCTGGATATTGGCCTCTCTGTACTTCGAGAGAAGCTGGTTACAAGCTCGCTCCAATTGATCCTGATGCTGCGCAAACAGCGCCAGAAGCCTCGAGCGATGATCGATAATCGCGCGATGCTCCCTGCGACGACTTCCGAGTTCCTTGACGATGTCCTCAACCTTCTCGTTGTGATCGTCACGAACATCTTGCAGTTCCTCGATCAGCTCCTTCTTGCGGTCGATGTAATCTTCGCGCCGGTGAACCAGCCGATTCTCTACCCCCGCGTAGCCTGGATACGGGTCGAACACGAACCAGCCGTCTATAAACGCGAAAAGCGAGAACATGAGCCCGATGCCAAATAGCAGCCACGACTTCACGTCCGTCAGACCTGTCGGATCGGCACGCAGATGCCGAATAACCTCGACACCTGCACCGTCAGCGAGTGACCCGCTCACCTCACGATAATGAGCCAGGGCCAGGTTTATGGTCACGGCCAGCACAATGTAGAAAATGATCGAACCAATGCCCACCAACTTTCCGAAACTGGACCGGTGGGTGACCAATCGGGCACAGAAAACCGCCAGCAGCAAAGCTGCTCCGATGTTGATGAAGGAGAATGCCGCAGCCTCTAGGATGCCTCCGAAGAGCCCTTGTTCGTTTCCCTTCGCAAGGAAGCTGCCGTTCATTGCAGTCTCAATGAGGAACAAGAACAGTAGCAGCGAGAGCCTAAGGACGTGAGCTGCGCCATGCTGCACGCGCGCAGCTCGAACCAAGCCGTGCTTCTCCTTGAACCAGGAATGCTCTTTCTCAGCGTCGTTCAGAGCCCTTCTCAATCCGTGGAGCTCGTCCAACCCGACGGCGACCGAAGCCTTGAAGTCCGATACGCTCGCTGCATTGGCCTGGCGGATCAGGCCGAATTGTTCTTCGAAATCCAGCCCGGCTAAACGCCCACCTAGAAGTTGGAGGCTATCCTCAAG
>NZ_RZSA01000330.1:0-6255 GCF_003998075.1 Mesorhizobium sp. M2A.F.Ca.ET.037.01.1.1
GATATGGCCCTTCATGTTGGGATGGAAGCGGCAGAAATAGTCGACCTCTCCCGCCGCCTTCAGCGTGACCTTGCCCTTCGACTTTGCCGGGATCATCACATCCCAGCCGCCTTTGACCGTGGCGGTGTGGGCGAGAATATCCTTGTTTGTCCACTCAATCGTGTCGCCAACTTTGGCCTTAACGCTCGCCGGCGAGAACACCAGCTTGTCGATCGTCACCTCGATGGTCGCCGCGAAGGCTGGCGGTGCCATGAGCACCGTCACCAGCATCGACGCAAGAAGCAGCGGCCTCATTTCAGCATGCCGGCGACATGTTCGGCATGCTGCTCATGTCCCTGGAAGATCTTGAGCCCGGTCTCCAGCAGGCTCTTCAACTCGGCATTGCTGGCCGAGGGGATGAGCAGCGTTTCGAGCGCACCGTTGACCTGCTTGTGATAGGCCACTTCGTTCTCGATATAGGCTTTGTCGAACTCGGAGCCCTTGAGCTTCGCCAGCTTGGCGCGCTCCTCCTTGGCAGCCTTGGCCAGCGCCTTGCTGGTGTCATTGTCCTCGGGCGTGACCTTCAGCTTCTTCACCAGGTCGAGCGCTTGGCTGTTCACCGCCTCATGGTCGCGCTCCATGTCCTTGGCGAAGGCGACGATCTCCTTGTTCTTGGACGTCTTGATCGCCAGCTTGGCCGCCTCGATGTCGATCGAGCCGGCTGTATAGGCGATGTGGGCGATCTGCGGGTCGGTGGGCTTGTCGGCGGCCAGCGCCAGCGGCGCGTTGCTCATCAGGAAAAGGGCGGCGAGGGCGGCGGTCGGTCGCATGAACATGGCATCTCCTTCGCCCGGCGCATCGGCTTCGGGCTTCATCTGAGGGTTGACGGCCATTGGATGCCGGGAAGCGAGAAACGTTCCCCGGGAAAGTCAGCCTTCGAAACCCAAGCGCTTCATCACCGCCTGCGTCAGCCGCTCGCAGCGCCGGCCGGCGAAGGGGAAGGCGTCGAGCAGCACCGGACCGATCTCGTCGTCCAGCGCCTTGCGCACCAGGGCGCGCGCCCGGTGCAGCCGTGTCTTAACTGTCTCAGGCCGCACGCCCAGAAGGTCGGCCGTTTCCACGATGCTGAGGCCCTCGATGACACGGGCGACGAAAACGCTGCGATAGACATCGGGAAGGCTGTCGGTCGCCCGTTCGACAAGCCCGAGGATTTGTCGCTGCGCCATTGTCCGCTCCGGATCGTCGCTTGGATTGAGGGGAAACGGGATGACCCGCGCCTCCGGGATTTCGGGCATCGCCACCATGCGCTTGCGCTTGCGCAGCCGGCCGAGCGCCTCGTTGATGACGATGCGCGACAGCCAGGTCGACAAAGAGGCCTCGCCGCGAAAGGCGCCGAGACTGGCGAAGGCGCGCATATAGGCCTCCTGCACGATGTCCTCGGCCTCAGCATCGTTGCGCACCACGCCGCGCGCGATGCGGTAGAGCCGCTGATTGTGCGTCTTGATGATGGCACGGCACGCATCCGGATCGCGCGCCAGCGCCCGGCGCACCAGCGCCATGTCGCCGGCCGCTGCCGCGCCGATCCCGGCGGCTTCAATAGCGGGCCTTCTCATCTCGCTCGATCCCCCGGCAGTTTTGCATCCGCAATTGGATGCGCCTGCCGGCAAAAGGTTCCCGAGTTGATTGCGCGGGCTATGCTATCGCTTCGGCCCAGGCATGTCTGCGGCTGCAAATGTGGCGGCCGGCGCCTACTGATCAGCTCGTCACTCGACGGCAGCCGCCGCCGCCAGCCCACGCGCGATGTCGGCCTTGAGGTCTTCGACATCCTCAAGCCCGATCTGCAAGCGGATCAGCGAACCGGCATACGAGCCCTTGGCAAGCGTGCGGTCGCCGAGGAAGACCGGAACGGCGAGGCTCTCATAGCCGCCCCAGGAATAGCCGAGACCGAAGATCTTGAGCGCGTCGAGGAAGGCGTGCTGGGCCTTCTGGCCGCCGCCGTCGAGCACGATCGAGAAGACGCCGCTCGAGCCGCAGAAATCGCGCTTCCAGAGCGCATGGTCGGGATGGCTTTCGAGTGCCGGATGCAGCACCTGCGCGACCGCGGCCTGCTCCTCCAGCCAGCGCGCGATATCGAGCGCGGACTTGCGGTGATGTTCGAGCCGCACCCCCATCGTGCGCAGGCCGCGCAGCACCTGGTAGATGTCGTCGGGTCCCGAACAGCATCCGAGGGTGCAGAAGCCATCATAGAGCTGCTTCCAATATGTCTCGTTGGCCGAAACCAGGCCGAGCAGCACGTCGGAATGTCCGGCCGGATATTTCGTCGCCGCCTGGATCGAGATGTCGACGCCATGGTCGAGTGGCTTGAAATAGAGCGGCGTCGCCCAGGTGTTGTCCATCATCACGATGGCGCCCGCTTCATGCGCAGCCTTGGCGATGGCCGGGATGTCCTGCACCTCATAGGTGTTCGATCCCGGCGATTCGGTGAACACCACCTTGGTGTTGGGCCTGATCAGCGAAGAAATGCCGGCCCCGATGCGCGGCTCGTAATATTCGACCTCGACGCCGAGTCGCTTCAGCATCGTATCGGCGAAGTGGCGCGTCGGGTGATAGACGCTGTCGACGATCAAGAGATGGTCGCCGGCGGCGAGGAAGGCGAGCAGCGGTACCGTCACCGCCGCCAGTCCCGAAGGCACCGCGATGGTGCCGGCCGAGCCTTCAAGCGCGTCGACGGCGAGCGTCAGCGCATCCATCGTTGGCGTGCCGCGCGTGCCGTATGTGTATTTCTGGCTGCGTCCGGCCATCGAAGCGGCATCGGCGTAAAGCACCGTGGAGGCGTGCACGACCGGCGGGTTGACGAAGCCGAAATAGTCGCGCGGGTTGTTGCCGGAATGGGCAAGCAGCGTGTTGGTGCGCATTTCGATGCCGTCTTTACCTTTACCCATGGTTCGTCGCCAGCCATTTCATGTAAGGGGTCGAATGATGTCAGGGGACAGCCATAAAGCGGCGGCCAAGCCCGCGCAACCGCGCCAGGCCCGCCAAAAGCCCGTCTTCGGCTAGGCCAATCCAAGCCCGCCCGCGCCCAACAAAGCACCGCTATTGCCGAAGCGGATTCGGCCGCCGGCTCATGGATTCGCACCGTTGCAACTTGACTGATTTGTTCGCATGGACTGCCGATTTCATGGGCTCTTGTCCGCAATTCAGGCATTTGCGGCAATTGCTTTTCAAACCTTTGGGGTTTCGGTCATTTCCCTTGACCTCACAGGAATAATCGCCTTCGATGCGTTTCGTGAATGGGAGGCAGCGCATCGGCAACTGATGCGGGTCCGGGAGTGGGCCTGAAGTGGGAGCTGCATTCACAAACGAAAAAAGATCAAGCGTCGCCTGACAGCAGGGGCGCCTGTAACAGAAAAGGGTATGTGGGTCATGAAACACATTGCAATCGGCATTCTTGGCGCCGCCGCGCTCGGGTTCATGGCGTCCGCCGCTTCGGCAGGCACGCTCGATACCGTGAAGCAGAAGGGCTTTCTTCAGTGCGGCGTCTCGACCGGCCTCGCCGGCTTTTCGGCGCCGGACGACAAGGGTGACTGGAAAGGCATCGACGCGGACTTCTGCCGCGCCGTTGCGGCCGCCGTTTTCGGTGACGCCTCCAAGGTCAAGTTCACGCCGCTCAGCGCCAAGGAGCGTTTCACCGCGCTGCAGTCGGGCGAGATCGACCTCCTGTCGCGCAACACCACCTGGACCAGCAACCGCGACAGCGCGCTCGGTCTCGATTTCGTCGGCGTCACCTACTATGACGGCCAGGGCTTCATGATCAACGCCAAGAAGCTGCCGGGCGTGAATTCCGCGCTGCAGCTTTCGGGCGCCGCCGTCTGCGTGCAGAGCGGCACCACGACCGAGCTCAACCTCGCCGACTACTTCAAGAAGAACAAGATGGAATACAATCCCGTCGTGTTCGAGAAGCTCGAAGAGGTCAACGCCGCCTATGACGCCGGCCGCTGCGACGCTTACACCACCGACCAGTCCGGCCTCTATGGCATCCGCCTGACGCTGTCATCGCCGGCCGACCATGTCGTGCTGCCCGAGATCATCTCCAAGGAGCCGCTTGGCCCGGCCGTGCGCCAGGGCGACGACCAGTGGGCGCATATCGCGCGCTGGACCTATTTCGCGCTTTTGAACGCCGAGGAAGCCGGCGTCACGCAGGCGAATGTCGAGGAGATGAAGACGTCGACCGACCCGAACATCCAGCGCCTGCTCGGCACAGAGCCAGATGGCAAGTATGGCGCCGATCTCGGCCTCTCCAACGACTTTGTCGTCAACATCGTCAAGGCTGTCGGCAACTACGGCGAAATGTTCGAGCGAAATGTCGGCTCGGGCAGCCCGCTCAAGATCGCGCGAGGGATCAACGCGCTGTGGACCAAGGGCGGCCTGCAATACGGCCCGCCGATCCGCTGATCGAAACGTGATCCGGGAGGCAGGTCGTCTGCCTCCCGGTTTCTCTTTCCAGGGGACGGTCCATGGCTTCGCAGGAAATCCTTCGCGAGGAGCCGACCCGCGGCTCCTTCATCAATGACCCGAGAATACGCAGCCTGTTCTTTCAGACGCTGGTCGTGATCCTGCTGTTCATCTCGATCTGGTGGATCGTCCACAACGTCATCGAAAACCTCCAGCGCCTGCACATTGCATCAGGCTTCGGCTTCCTGAAGAGCAGGGCCGGCTTCGACATCTCCGACACGCCGATCGCCTACACGTCTGACTCGACCTATTTCCGTGCGCTGGTCGTCGGTCTGCTCAACACGATCATCATTGCCGTCGCCGGCATCGTGCTTGCCACCATCGTCGGCTTCCTCATCGGCATAGGACGCCTGTCGCAGAACTGGCTGATCCGCAAGATCTGCACGGTTTATGTCGAGATCTTCCGCAACATCCCGCCGCTGCTGGTCATCTTCTTCTGGTATTCCGGCGTGCTCGCCGTGCTGCCGCCGCCGCGCGAGAGCATCCATCTGCCCCTCGGCTCCTTTCTCAACCAGCGTGGTTTCTATCTACCGCGGGCCGTCTGGGGGGATGGCTCCTGGCTGATCGGCGTCGCATTGCTGCTCGCCATCGCGATGGCATGGTTCGTCGCCCACAGGGCGCGGCAGCGGCAGCGGGCAACCGGCCAGCAATTCCCGGTGTTCTGGACGTCGGTCGCTCTCATCATCGGCCTGCCGGTGCTTGCTTTCCTGCTCAGCGGCATGCCGCTCACCTTCGATTTCCCGAAGCAGTCGACCTTCAACCTGACCGGCGGCTTCTGGATCAAGCCGGAGTTCCTGTCGCTGCTGTTGGCGCTATCCTTCTACACGGCGGCCTTCATCGCCGAAATCGTGCGCGCCGGCATCAGGGGCGTCAGCAGGGGCCAGACCGAGGCGGCAGCGGCACTCGGCCTTCGCTCCGGTCCGATCCTGCGGTTGGTAGTGATCCCGCAGGCAATGCGCATCGTCATCCCGCCGCTCACCAGCCAGTATCTCAACCTGACCAAGAACTCATCCCTGGCCATTGCCATCGGCTACCCCGATCTGACAGCCACCGCCGGCACCGTGCTGAACCAGACCGGGCAGGCGGTGGAGGGCGTGTTCATCATGATGGTCGCCTATCTGGTGCTGAGTCTCGTGACGTCCTTCGTCATGAACATCGTCAACGCCAGAATGGCGCTGGTGGAGAGGTAAGGCCATGCAGGAACACGACATGTCCTGGGTGCGCACCGAGATGGCGCTGGCGCAGCCGGCGCCGCCTACCGAACGCGGCGCCTATGCCTGGGTGCGCAAAAACCTGATCGGTTCGGTCGGCGACACCATCCTCACGGTGCTGGGCATTGCCATCGTGGTGTGGGTGTTGCCGCAAATCATCAACTGGGCCTTCATAAACGCCGTCTGGACTGGCCCTGACCGCACGGTATGCACGACCGCCTCGCAAGGCGGCATCCAGCCCGATGGCTGGACCGGCGCCTGCTGGGCCTTCGTCAACGCCAAGTTCGGCCAGTTCATGTTCGGCACCTATCCAATCGAGGAGCGCTGGCGGCCGATTCTGGTCGCCATCCTGTTCGTGGCGCTGCTGGTGCCGATGCTGATCCCGCGCGTGCCGCGCAAGGGGTTGAACGCGCTTCTGCTCTTCGTGGCGCTGCCGGTCGTCGCCTTCGTCCTGCTGGTAGGCGGCGTGTTCGGTCTGCCGCATGTCGAGACCCCGCGCTGGGGCGGGCTGCTGGTCACGCTCAGCCTGTCCTTCGTCGGCATTGCCGTGTCG
>NZ_RZSA01000331.1:0-6252 GCF_003998075.1 Mesorhizobium sp. M2A.F.Ca.ET.037.01.1.1
GAAGCCGGCGGCAAAGGCCAGCAGCGCGAAGATGTTGCGCGTCGCCTCCGGGATCGCCGGGCTGAAGAAGGTCGAGCCGATGAAGGCGGCCAGCGAACCGTAGAGATAGAAATCGTACCATTCGAAAACGGTGCCGAGCGATGAGGCGAAGATGACTTTCTTCTCCTCCCGCGTCATACCGCGGCTGGTTCCGCCGGCGGCCGATGCCATTGCCATTTGAATATCCTCCCGTGAGATCCCGTCTGTCCTCGATGGCTGCGCGCCGCACTCCTCCGAACGCAGACTCAAAAACGCAGCCAACAAAGCAAAAAATGACAGAAATGACGGCCGAAAGGCACCGCGACGATGGGATTATGACTTTGGTATTAGGTGCGGTGCGGGAGCGGCGCAGTGCCGGGAGCGGTTCATTTCCAGCGTTAGGCAACCAATCCGACGCACATCCTCTTTGAAAGGAGCGTTTTTCTCAGTATCCACGTGAAGCGTACGCCGTAGCCTTAACGATCGAGCGCCAACGTCTCGTCGTTGATTATCCCAAGACGGGCTTCAATCATTGCTATCTCGTCGGGCGAGGCGGCACCAGACGCCTCTATCTCCATGAAGAGTTGCTCGAAGCCGCCCGGCGTTACTATTGCGAACATCTGCCCGGGCTCGTCGCCAATGTTGCGCCAGCTGTGACGCACGTAAGGGGGCAGAACGACGACAGTGCCTGGAGGGGCATCGAATTCTTCGTCACCGCACTGGAAAACGATAAGTCCCGCAAACCACCCTAAAAAACCTCTGTCTCGCGCGTGTGAGTGTGAGGGGGTCGGGCCTTTCCCAGGGAGAGTGAAAGTTTCCCACATTCCGAATGCGCCGTTGGTCTCGGCGGCAGTGGCATGGACGACTACCTTCGCACCATGTGGCGCTTTGGCGAGGCGCTCGCTGCCCGGCGTGGAGATAACTGCTTTCTGAAAGTCCGACATGACCGCCCCCACTGGTTGAGTGGGGAACAATAGCATGGGATCGATTGCTGGTTCAGCCATTGGTGGCAGAGCAGCATTCCGCACGAAAAACCCCTGCGCCCATTTCTGGCTTCTAGGCCTTCAGTGCCTCAAGCAGGCTGACCGCCGCCAGCATGTCGCGTTTGCGGGCCGAGCGGCGCGCGACTGCCTCCGCGTCCTGGCCCCAGTGCTCGATCTGCCAGTCCTCGTCGACATGGGCCGCTGCCCAAGCTTCCTCGGCGTCCAACTCGCCGAAATCCACGGCCAGCGCCAGCAGCGCCGAGCCGGTCAGCGCCGTCATAACATGGATGGCGGCCAGCCGCATCGGCTCCGAGCGTTGGCCAAGATGCGCGCCAAGGATGGCGATGGCTTCGCGCGGCTGCTCGACATGGATGACGCCTTCGGCAAGATTGAAGCGCGCGCCGAGGCTGCCGCGTGCCCAGTCCAGCACCGGATCCCACAGCTTGTTCTGACGATCGACCAGGCCTTGCGGACCGTCGGCACGGTAGCAAAGCAGATCTGACGAAGCGAAGCGCAGCACATCCTCCAGCACCGCCTGCGGATCGGAGGCGACACCGTCTATGGCGGTGTTGACAAGGCGCATGACCGGCATGGTCACGGGATCGATGACCTCGCCCTGGGCGCTGAATTCGTCGGCCACGAGTGCCGCAGCCCTTTCGGTTGGCAGCACCATCACGGCCTTGCCCGGCGTGCGCACCGGACGGCCGTCGAGATGAACGGTAAAGCCGTTTTCCACCGGGACAACCGAAACCGCCTTGTAGAAACGCTTCGGCAGCGGCGTCTTCATCTGGATCTGGGCGCGGCGCACGGGATCGGGATCGGAAAGCAGTTTTCCAGCTTCGAGGTCTTCGAGGATGTCGCGCATGTCGAACTCCCTAAACTGTTGGCTGCCTGCGCGCCGGCCGGTTGACGATGATGAGACCGGCGGCGATCAGGGCCAGAGCCAGGAATATCCTGGTCGTCGGCGCTTCACCAAGGACCACCGCGCCGCACAAGACGCCGAACACCGGCGACAGGAAGGCGAAGCTCGACAGACCGGACGCGGGGTAGCGCCGAAGCAGCCAGAACCACAATACATAGGTGAAGGCGACGATATAGAAAGACTGGAAGAGCAGCGCCAACGTCGGCAAGGTTGCAACCGCGCGAATGGGCGGGCCGGCCAAGGGCATCACCAGGACACCGACTATCGCCGCGCCGGCCAGTTGGTAGAGCAGCAGTTTCTCGGCGCTGGTCGCCACCAGTTTCGAGCGCTTGATGACGATGCTGGTCGCCGCCCACAGGACGCCGGAACCAAGGCTGAGCAGATCCCCCAGAAGGGTCGTGTCGCTGCCCGCGACAATGCCGTCCGAGAACACGGCCACCAGGCCGCAGAAGGCCAGGACAAGCCCACCGAGCTTGCGCGCGTTGATGCGCTCGCCGAGCAGGAAATGACCGCCGATCAGCACCCAGAACGGCATGGTGTTGACCAGCAGCGTGTTGCGGGCGACGGTCGTGTATTCGAGGCCGATATAGAGGCACAGGAACTCGATACCGAAAAACACGCCGACGACGACGCCGGCGGCCAGCGTCCCATCCGCTTCGAACAGGTTGATGCCGCGCAGCCGGCACCAGCCAAGCACGCAGGCTCCCCCGATGAGCGAACGTGCGATCGAGACGAAGACAGGGTCGTAGCCTGCGTAGGAGATCTTGGCCGCGACGTAGTTCAGTCCCCACGAGAAGGTCAGCCCGACCATGATGGCCGCTGCCGCCATGTCGACCGCGTCGCGGCGATCCAGTGCGGGCGCAACGGTCAATCTAGTCCTCCGCGCTCTGTTCGTCGAAGCCGAGCAGGTTCCAGCTCTGGCGCATATGGGGCGGCATCGGCGCCGTCACATCGATGACGCCCTGGTCCGGATGCGGGATGACGATGCGGCGGGCGTGCAGATGCAGGCGGTTCTGGATGCCCCCCGGGAATTCCCAGTTGGTATCGGCCTCGAAATATTTCGGGTCGCCGATGATCGGGCAGCCGATATGGGCGGCGTGGACGCGCAGCTGGTGCGTGCGGCCGGTATAGGGCTCCATCTCCAGCCAGGACAGCGACTGCGCCGCCTGCTCGACGACGCGATAGTAGGAAACGGCATGGTCGGCGCCCTTCTCGCCATGCTTGGCGATGCGCACGCGGTCACCATCCGGTGTCGCCTCCTTGACCAGCCAGTCGAGATCTTATCCTCGCGCTTGGGCGGCACGCCCTTGACCAGCGCCCAGTAGGTCTTCTTGGTCTCTCGCGCCCGGAACGCCTCCGAGAGCTTCATCGCGGCAAGACGCGTGCGGGCAACCACCAGCACGCCGGAGGTGTCGCGGTCGAGGCGGTGGACGAGGCGCGGCTTCTCGCCCTTCTGGTTGCGCCAGGCCTCCAGCATGTCGTCGACATTGCGGGTGACGCCCGAGCCGCCCTGCACCGCTAGGCCGGCCGGCTTGTTGAAGACGAAGACCTTCGGATCCTCGTGCAGAAGCATCTTGGCGAGCACGTCGGCATCGCCCTGGTTGCGGATCGAGTGGCCGGTAAGCGGCGCATCGCCTTTCTTGTCGATGTCGAGCGGCGGTATACGCACCGTCTGGCCAGGCTCTACGCGCGTGTCCGCCTTCGCCCTGCCGCCGTCGATGCGGATCTGGCCCGAGCGCAACAGCTTCTGCAGGTGGCCAAAGCCTAGGCCCGGATAATGGACCTTGAACCAGCGGTCGAGCCGCATGCCCGCCTCGCCGGCCTCCACCGTGATCTGTTCTACACCTGCCATGGATACGCTTTTCCGTTTGAAAGCGGCGCCATAGCACTAAGGCGAACAGGTTGCGAGCCAAAGACCCAACAAAGCGCGACGATTACCCCAATCGCGGCCGATGGCGGGCTGGTCTGCTCGCTCAGTCGGCGGAAGATGACGGCGATACCGCGCAGACCGTCGAGCGCGTCAGGAAGCGCTTCTCGCGGCCATTGTCGAGCGAGAACATGCCGCCCCTGCCCTTCACCACGTCGATGATCAGGTCGGTGTGCTTCCAAACTTCATATTGCGAGGCGCTGATATAGACCGGCGTGTCGCCGATCTCGCCGAGCTTGACGTCATTGTCGCCGATCATGAACTCGCCGCGCGCATAGCACATCGGCGAGGATCCGTCGCAGCAGCCGCCGGACTGGTGAAAGAGCACCGGCCCGTGGTCGGCGATGATTTCGGCCAGCAGCGCCTTGGCCGTCGCCGTGGCCGAGACTTTGCCCAATGAAGCCCTGTCCATGGCAATCCTCCTATGTCGAAGGGAGGGCGCCGTCCGCGGCGCCCTCCCTTCCCCTTCGCCCTGGGAGGATCAGAAGAAGCCGAGCTTCTTCGGGCTGTAGCTGACCAGCATGTTCTTGGTCTGCTGGTAGTGGTCGAGCATCATCTTGTGCGTCTCGCGGCCGATGCCGGACTGCTTGTAGCCGCCGAAGGCGGCATGCGCCGGATAGGCGTGATAGCAGTTGGTCCAGACGCGGCCTGCCTGGATCGCGCGGCCGAAGCGGTAGCAGCGGTTCGCGTCGCGGCTCCAGATGCCGGCGCCGAGGCCGTACAGCGTGTCGTTGGCGATCGACAGCGCCTCGTCGTCGTCCTTGAAGGTCGTCACCGACACCACCGGCCCGAAGATTTCTTCCTGGAAGATGCGCATCTTGTTGTGACCCTTGAAGACCGTCGGCTTCACGTAATAGCCGCCGGCCAGGTCGCCCGGCAGGTGGTTCTGCTCGCCGCCGGTCAGCACCTGGGCTCCCTCCTGGCGACCGATATCGAAGTAGGAGAGGATCTTTGCCAGCTGCTCGCTCGAAGCCTGCGCGCCAATCATGGTGGCCGGATCGAGCGGATCGCCCTGCACAATCGCCTCGACGCGCTTCAGCGCGCGCTCCATGAACTTGTCGTAGATCTTCTCATGCACCAGCGCGCGGCTCGGGCACGTGCAGACCTCGCCCTGGTTGAGCGCGAACATGACGAAGCCCTCGATCGCCTTGTCGAAGAAATCGTCATCCTCGGCAACGACGTCCTGGAAGAAGATGTTGGGCGACTTGCCGCCGAGTTCCAGCGTCACCGGGATGAGGTTCTGCGAGGCATACTGCATGATCAGGCGGCCGGTCGTCGTCTCGCCGGTGAAGGCGATCTTGGCGATGCGGTTCGACGATGCCAGCGGCTTGCCGGCCTCGAGGCCGAAGCCGTTGACGATGTTGAGCACGCCTTCAGGCAAAAGATCGCCGATAAGGTCGGCCCACAGCATGATGGTGGCGGCGTCTGCTCGGCCGGCTTCAGCACCACGCAATTGCCGGCGGCGAGCGCGGGCGCCAGCTTCCAGCAGGCCATCAGCAACGGGAAGTTCCAAGGAATGATCTGGCCGACGACACCCAGCGGCTCATGGAAATGATAGGCGACCGTGTCATGGTCGATCTCGGAAAGGCTGCCCTCCTGGCTGCGAAGGACGCCTGCGAAATAGCGGAAGTGGTCGATGGCCAGAGGCAGGTCCGCCGCCGTCGTCTCGCGGATCGGCTTGCCGTTGTCCCACGTTTCGGCGAGCGCCAGCAGGTCGAGATTGTCTTCCATGCGGTCCGCAATGCGATTGAGGATCAAGGCGCGGGCCGCCGGACTGGTCTTGCCCCAGGCATCCTTCGCCTTGTGCGCGGCGTCGAGCGCGGCTTCGACGTCCTGTGCGTCGGACCTTGCGATCTCGCAAAGCGGCCGGCCGGTCACCGGCGAGATGTTGTCGAAGTATCTTCCAGCATGCGGGGCGACCCAGCGGCCGCCGATGAAGTTGTCATAGCGCTTGGCGAAGGGGACCTTGGCCGCGCGTGAGAACTCAACCTTGTTCATTGTCTGCCTCCCAGCAAAAACGGCGTCACGGAATGTGGCGCGTCGCTGGAGACACTTGCGGATGCTCTTCGGCCTGTCATCCCCAGGCAAACGGATCGCGGCCGCCGAGTGTCGCAGAACTGCGACAGGTCAGGTTGCGTAAATCAATGCGGCCGGCGGATGCTGAAACGGGCGAGCTTGCGATGCAGCGTCGCGCGCGAGATGCCGAGGCTCTGCGCCGCTGCCGAGACATTGCCGCCGGTGCGCGCCATCGCGCGCTGCAGCACGCTGCGCTCGGCATCGTCGAGGTCCTCCCGGGCCCTGGCCGGGTCCCCGAGGATGTCCGCGGCGAGCAGGCCCTTGGCCAGGCCTTCCGACGTTATGCCGAGAGCAAGCCGCGCCGAGCGTGTCGCGCCGATCACAAG
>NZ_RZSA01000332.1:0-6249 GCF_003998075.1 Mesorhizobium sp. M2A.F.Ca.ET.037.01.1.1
ACAGCGGCTTGTCGCAGATGACGTCGATGCCAGCCTCGAGGAAGGCCGTCGCGATTGGTGCGTGCAGATGGTTGGGCGTGACGATGACCACCGCCTCGATGCCGTCCGGCCGTGCCGCTTCGGCTTTCGCCATGGCATGGTAATCGGCATAGCTGCGCTCCGGCGCGATGCCGATCTCGGCGGCGGAGGCCGCGGCATTCTCCGGATCCGAGGACAATGCGCCGGCGACCAGCGCGATCTGGTCGTCGAGCCGCATGGCGAGGCGATGCACGGCGCCGATGAAGGCGTTGCGGCCGCCTCCGACCATGCCGACCCGCAGGCGTTGACGCGACGTACCATCGGCGGTTGCATAGACCATGATTGCGATTATCCTCCCCAAGTTTCGATATGCCGGTCGGTGCGGATGTTGTGACCGGCGACGGCTGTTTTCGAATGATATTTCTATTTTTTGTTTTGTAGAACGATTGTGCCGCGTTAGCTTTTTACCCTCGGTCCAGGTGACGGACCGCATCCGGTGGGCAGGGATCGGATAATGCATCCGATGGTTGGGGTCACGATGAGGCATATCCTATGAGCGGCCGCGGCAAGGCGGCCGACGAGCCGTCCTCGCATAGCCTGGAGACGGCAGCGAGGAAGAGGAGCCGATCACTGGCAGCACTTGGCTACACCAAGCCGCAAACCTATGAAGAGCTGCGCGCAGTGCTTTCGTCAGGCACCGTGCATTTCCCGAAACGGCTTCGCCAGGTGGCGATCTTCCTCTGGCAACATCCGAGCGAGGTTGCGCTCGGCACGATCGCGCAGGTGGCTGACCAGGCCGGCGTGCAGCCCTCGACCCTGGTGCGCTTCGCCCAGATCTTCGGCTATTCCGGCTTTTCCGATTTCCAGCTCCTGTTCAAAGACCGCATGAAGGGCTCCTGGCCGGATGCGCAAGGCAGCCCGGACAAGGCCGGGGAGCCGAATGCCGACCTGCATTTCCTCAATGGCATGGTCGGCGCCTGCCAGGCCTCGCTCGGCCGCATCGGCAACAATTTCGATATCGCCGCTTTCGAGACGATGGTCGGTCATCTGGCGGCGGCCGAGCTGATCTACGTCATCGGCAGCAAGCGCGCCTTTCCCGTCACCACCTATCTGTCGCTGACGCTTTCGCAGCAGGGCGTGCGCAATGTGCTGGTCGACAATGTCGGCTCGACCGCGCTGGACCAGGTCGGCTGCATCACGCCGCGCGACGCGGTGCTCGCCGTCTCGTTCAGTCCTTACAATTCGATCACGCCCGACCTCGTCGCCGTCGCGCATGAGCGCAAGGCGCGCATCCTCGCCATCACCGACAGCACATTTTCGCCGCTGGCAAAACTCTCCGACACCTGGCTGGAAGTGGTTGAGCAGGATTTTGGCGGCTTCCGTTCGCTAGCCGCCTCGCTCGCGGTCGGCATGGCCTTGGTCCATGGCGTCGTCGCGCGCCGGACAGATTAACATTCCAAGAAAAGTGTCAGCGGTTTTCCGTCCGGAATTGCGAAAGACAAGGAGATAGAGCGGTTCACCGGTTCCATGGAACGGTGAACCGCTCTAGCACGATTGACTAACGGGAATTATCGTTCCATATTTGAAAAAATGGAAACTTTGTTCCGGGAGGAGGAATGGAGGTTCGTCTCGACGGCAAGGTGGTGCTGGTCACCGGCGCGACGCAAGGCATCGGCCGCGCGACCGCCGAGACGCTTGCGCGCTCCGGCGCCGCCGGCCTGCTGATCACCGGCCGGGACCAGAAGCGCGGCGATGCTGTCGCCGCCGAGCTCACGGCCATGGGCGCTGCTGCCGTCTTCGCTGCGGCCGATCTCGGCGATCCCGAAGCCCCGGCGCGGTTGGCCGGGGCCTGCATTGAACGCTTCGGCCGCATCGACGGTCTCGTCAACGCCGCCGGCCTCACCGATCGCGCGTCCTTCACCGACGCCACGTTCGACGATTGGGCGTCGCTGTTTGCGGTCAACGCCCGCGCGCCCTTCTTCCTCATGCAGGCGGCGATCGCCGACATGAAGAAGCGCGGACAGGGCGGCGCTATCGTCAACATCCTGTCGATCAACGCGCATTGCGGCACGCCGGAGCTTGCCGTCTATTCCGCCACCAAGGGCGCTCTGGCGACGCTGACCAAGAACGCCGCCAACGCCCACCGCTTCGACAGCATCCGCGTCAACGGCATCAATGTCGGCTGGACCGACACTCCGGCCGAACGGATCATGCAGGCCGACACGCTCGGCCAGGGTTCGGGCTGGCTCGACGCCGCCAATGCGACGCAGCCCTTCGGCCGGCTGTTCTCCGTGACCGACATAGCCAATCTTGCCGTCTTCCTGCTCTCCGACGCCGCCGGTCCGATGACCGGCACGCTGGTCGATCAAGAGCAATGGGTGATCGGAGCCAACCGGTGAGCGCGTCATCGCCCGAAAGCCTCAGCCCTGCCCTGCTCGGCCGCTTGCCATCCGAAGGCCGCAAGCCGGCTTACGATCGCAGGGCGTTGAGGCCCGGCATCGCCCATATCGGCGTCGGCGCCTTCCACCGCTGCCATCAGGCCGAATACACCGACGACCTGCTGGCGAAGGATTTCGACCGCTGGGGACTGATCGGCATCAACGTCCGCCCTCCCTTGCTTGCCGATACGCTCGGCCGGCAAGGCGGCCTTTACACGCGGCTCCTCCGCCAGAACGACGAAGTCGAGGCGCGTATCATCGGCAGCATCGTGCGCGTCGTCGACAGCCAGGAGAGTGCCGCGCCGGCGCTGGAGGTGCTCGCCTCGCCCGAGATCGAGATGGTCACCATGACGGTGACCGAGAAAGGCTATTGCCACATCCCGTCGAGCGGCGCGCTCGACCTTGACCATCCCGATATTGTCCACGATCTCGCCAATCCGGAAACGCCACGCAGCGTGCCCGGCATCCTGGCACAGGCGCTGGAACTGCGCATAGCCACGCATGGCCGCCCGGTGACGCTGCTGTCCTGCGACAACATCCCCACCAACGGCACCATTCTTGGCAATGTCGTGCGTGCGTTCGCAGAGCGGCGCGGCGGCAAGCTGGCGGACTGGATCGAAGCCAATGTCGCCTTCCCTTCGGCCATGGTCGACCGCATCGCGCCGGCGACGACCGCGGCCGATATCGATACGGTCGAGCAGCGCTATGGCTACCATGACAGCGCCCTCGTGGTCGGCGAGCGTTTCCGCCAATGGGTGATCGAGAACCGCTTCGCCGGACGCGTGCCGCGCTGGGACCTTGTCGGCGCGGCCTTCGTCGACGATGTCACGCCGTTCGAGCATCTCAAGATGCGGGTGCTGAACGGCGCCCAGACGACGCTCAGCTATCTCGGGGTTTTGGGCGGTTTCGAACATACGTTCGAGGCGATAGCCAACCCGCTTCTGGCAGGCTTCGTCCGCCGCATGCTGACCGAGGAAACACTGCCGACGCTGATGCCGGTCCCCGGCATTGCGCCGGCGGCCTATGTCGAGCAGAGCCTGTCGCGCCTCACCAACTCGGCGATTCGCCACCGCAATCACCAGATCGCCACCGACGGCTCGCAGAAGATCGTGCAGCGCCTGCTCAACCCGATCCGCGACCGCCTGGTGAAGGGTGGGAGCATCG
Source organism: Mesorhizobium sp. M2A.F.Ca.ET.037.01.1.1 (assembly GCF_003998075.1). Classification (NCBI taxonomy): domain Bacteria; kingdom Pseudomonadati; phylum Pseudomonadota; class Alphaproteobacteria; order Hyphomicrobiales; family Phyllobacteriaceae; genus Mesorhizobium; species Mesorhizobium sp. M2A.F.Ca.ET.037.01.1.1. The sequence continues at coordinate 3,621 of NZ_RZSA01000332.1, forward strand.
AGCTTCTTTCGGTTCCCGTGGCAGGCTGGATGGCCTATCTGATCAAGGCATCGGCGCGCTTCGGCCGCGCCTGGCAGGTGTCCGACCCCTTCGCCGGCAGGATCGCGGCGATCGCCGACCGCGTTGGTTCGGACAGCAAACTGCTCGCCGACGCGATCTTGGCAATCGACGCTATCTTCGACCCGTCCTTGGCCGCCAACGCGACTTTCCGCGCGCATGTCGTCGCCGGCCTCGACGGCCTGCTCTCGAACGATCCGATGGGCTTCGTCAGACAAGTCTGCTCTGGGCCAACAGAGGCGCCATTGAACCAGCCGGCTCGATCTGCATAGTTTGGTATTGGGAGGCATCATGAAACTTGGACTGCTCACGGCACCATTTCCGGATACTGCTCTCGGCGACGTCGCCGATTGGGCGCGTTCGGCCGGTTTCGAGGCGCTGGAAATCGCCTGCTGGCCGAAGACTTCCGGGGCCAGCCGCCGCTATGCCGGCACCAGCCATATCGATGTGGACATCTCGGCCGCTGAAGCCAAGGATATTGCCGCCGGGCTTGCCGGCAAGGGCCTGGCCATCTCGGGCCTCGGCTTCTATCCCAACCCGCTCCATCCCGACCGGGCGCATCGCGAGGCGGTGATCGGTCACCTGAAGAAGGTGATCGTGCTGGCGAGCCGCATGGGGGTCTCGCTGGTCAACACCTTCTGCGGCGGCGACGCCTCGAAGACTGTCGACGCCAATTGGGAGGACGCGCAAAAGGTCTGGCCGGCGATCATCGCCCACGCCCGCGAACACGGTGTGAAACTCGCTTTCGAGAATTGCCCGATGATCTTCAGCTATGACGAATGGCCGGGCGGGCACAACATCGCCTACTCGCCTTACGTCTGGCGCCGCATCCTCGAAGCCTGGGGCGGCGAAGTCGGCATGAATTTCGACCCCTCGCATCTCGTCTGGCAGATGATCGACAAGGAGCGCTTCATCCGCGAGTTCGGCAAGAACATGCTGCACGTGCATGCCAAGGACCTGATGATTGATCATGATGGTTTGTACGAGCGCGGAATCCTCTCGGCTGGCATAGGCTGGCAGGTGCCGCGCATGCCGGGGCTTGGGGACATCGACTGGAGCAGGATTTTTTCGGGCCTCTACCGGGCCGGATATGACGGCCCGGTCATCATCGAGCATGAGGACCGGCGCTTCGAGGGGACGGATGAAAAGGTCAAGCGCGGCTTCCTGCTTGCCCGCGACGTGCTGCACCCCTTCGTCAAATGACGAAAAGCTTGGCGCCGACCATGTCGGCGCCCTGGAACTGAGCTGAACAATCGACTGAACTGAAAAGATCAATGTGGAGGAGTACTGACATGAAAAGACATCTGACCGTGGCCTCGCTACTTGCCGGCGCCGCCTTGCTCGCCTCGGTAGGCGCCTCGGCCGCCGCCGGCAAATACACGATCGGCATTTCCAACACAGTGCAGGGCAATGGCTGGCGCGAGGAGATGATCTGCGCGATGAAGGCGCAGGCGCTCGCTTCCGGTGAAGTGGCGAAGCTCAACATCGCTCACCGCAACACCGACGCCGCCGGCCAGCTCGAGGACATCCGCAACCTGATCAGCGCCAAGGTCGACGCCATTGTCGTCAACCCGGCCGATCCGGCCGGCATCAAGGCAGGCCTCGAGGAAGCCACCAAGGCCGGCATCGTCGTCGTCGCTGTCGACCAGGCGGTGACCGAACCGTCCGCCTACATCATCTCCAACAACCAGGAACAGTATGCCTATCTCGGCGCCAAGTGGCTGTTCCAGCAGATGGGCGGCAAGGGCGAGGTGTTCTATATGCGCGGCGCCGCCGGCGCTTCGGCCGACTCTGACCGCGACAAAGGTTTCAAGAAGGCGCTCGCCGAATTCCCCGATGTGAAGGTCGCGCAGGAAGTCTTCACCGGCTGGCAGCAGGACCAGGCCAAGCAGCAGATCCTGTCCTTCCTCGCCACCGGCACGCCGATCAACGGCATCTGGACCTCCGGCATCGACAACGTAATCGTCGACGCGCTGGTCGAGCAGCAGGCGCCGATGGTGCCGGTCGTGGGCGCCGACAATGCCGGCTTCGTCGGCCAGTTGAGCTCGGTCAAGGACCTGGTCGGCGCGGCCGTCACCAATCCCGGCTCGATCGGCGGCGCGGGCGTGACGCTCGCGCTGCAGATCCTCGACGGCAAGAAGCCGGCGCAGCAGACCGTCCTGGTCGAGCCGCAGCTCTGGGAGAACGCCACCGAGGAAGGCAAGGCCAAGCTGAAGAGCGTCGTCGACCCCTCGCTCAGCCCCGAATGGCCGGTCTCGATCTCCATCCCGGACTGGACGACCTACACCAAGGACCAGATCGTGGCCTGCAAGGGCCCGGGCGAGTAAGGGCCTGATCCGAACGCAAGCGCAGGGCGCCGGACCAAGGTCTGGCGTCCTTGCCATTTGATCTGGCACGCATAGTTTGAGCCTTCGAGCAATTCCAGGAAAAGTGTGAGCGGTTTTCCGTCCGGAATTGCGTAAAAACAAAAGGATAGAGCGGTTCGCCGTTTCCTTGAAACGGTGAAACGCTCCAGATCGAGAACGCTTTGACCACCAGCCCTCTCCTCGACGCCACCGGCGTGGCTAAGAAT
>NZ_RZSA01000333.1:0-6241 GCF_003998075.1 Mesorhizobium sp. M2A.F.Ca.ET.037.01.1.1
CACCGCGCCGCAGAGTTGCCGGTCTGGCTGCACAGATACAATTGGCACCGTCCCCACGGGAGCCTAAAGTCCAAAACACCTATCAGTCGCCTCGCTCTAACCGAGGACAACCTGTTGAGGCTCCACATCTAGCTACGAGAAGCTTCCCAGGCGGCTGCCATACAGCGTTCTAAGATTCCCGACAAAATGTTCGCTCATCTTCCGGGCCGCAGCCTGATGCCGTTCTCGAATCCGTTCCGGTCACGCATTCGTCGCCGAGCGCCTCGTCCCACCCGACGAAGCGGACACCTTGGGCAAAGGAAACCGGCGACGTTGCAGCCAGCATAATCGGCGACGCCGGTTATCTTCGCGGCATCGATGACGGTGCCGGTGCCGTCTCCGATTTCCAGCACCGAGCAAGATCCTCGCAGCATCTTACGGCACGTTTTTTAGGCTGCCGCCAACGACCGCTTCAACGCCGCCACCGGCGACAGCCTGCTCGAACGTGTGTGGCTTTCTCGCATCTCCTGAAAAAATTACCCGCGCCTTCGAATTGACAAGATTGACAACCTGCCGGGTTCGACGGCAAGGCTACTGGCGCTTAGGTGGCAGATAGGCCCTTCTGGGGGGCATTATCCGACTGAGCATGGAAGCAGACCGAGAGGTTTGTAGTGGGCGCATCGCATAAAATCCTGCGGTCAAGCCCCTCCAGCTCTGCAGTTTTTGGCAACGAAAGGGTCCATCCTGTGAAACAGCTTCTTCTTGCAACCGTTCTCGTCCTCGCCAGCGGCACCGCCTACGCGGCCGACGCTTTGCAGGAGGCACCGGTTGCTGCTTCCTATAACTGGACCGGCGCATATATCGGCGTGAACGCCGGCGGCGGTTTCGGCACGTTTAGTCTTGATCCTTCCGACGGCGGACCTGGTGGCTTCGACCTCAGCGCGAGTGGCTTCCTGGGCGGCATTCAGGCCGGTTACAACTGGCAGGTTGGCCAATTCGTCTACGGCGTGGAAGCCGACTTCCAGGGTTCCGACGTCAAAGGCGAGCTATCGCTCGGCGGCCCCTCTCTGGAAACAAAGGTTGATTGGTTCGGCACGGTGCGTGCTCGCATTGGCTATACGCCCGTCGATCGCTTCCTCGTCTATGGCACTGGCGGCTTGGCCTACGGTCATGAAAAGCTCGACATATCCGGGCTCGGCGGGCCTAGCTTTTCCAAGACTAGGGTCGGCTGGACCGTTGGTGCAGGCGCCGAATACGCCTTCACCGACAAATGGTCGCTCAAGTCCGAGTATCTTTACACGGACCTGGGTAAAGAGACGTTCGATACGGGCGGGCCAGTGGGTGCCGACGTCAAAGTCCCCTTCCACACCGTTCGCGTTGGTCTGAATTACAAATTCTGATCTATTAGCGGACAGGACAAAAAGCCGCGACATGGTGAACTGACCCCTCGAATGCGGTTAGTTCACCAGTCGCGGCTTTTCTTTGTTCAGCAATGGCTCGGGGGTGAGCGCGGCGATCGAGCACGATGAGCTACCAACAACGGAGGTTGGCTACGGGCAGCGTGAATCGGGCGGAGCTGATTCGCTCAGATAGCCTTCTCGCCCTGTCTGCCGCCATGCGCCTCCAAGGCCTTCTCGACGGCGCGCTTCAATTCGTCCTTGATCTCCGCCGTCTCGGCCATCAGCGCCTCGATCTTCAGGAAATCGAGCACGCGGTACTTCGAGACTTTCGGGCGGATCAGGATGTCGGGCCTCGACTGCTGCAGCTTGTTGGCGATGATCGACTGCATCATCAATTGCGAGGCGCCGTACATCAGGTCCACCGTGGTCGGGTGCTTGCGCTCGGCATCGCTCGGCGCGCCGACCACGTCGATCGCGATGATGATGTCGGCATCCTTTTCGAGGAGATCGAAGGGGACGGGATTGTAGATGCCGCCGTCGATCAGCAGGCAGCCATTGCGAACCACCGGACGGAACACCGCCGGGATGGCAGCCGAAGCGGCGAGCGCGGAATGCAATTCACCCTCGGCGAGCACCGCCAGCTTGTGACCGAAATAATCGGTCGCCGTCACCTTGAGCGGGATCTTCAGCGCGTCGAAGGTCCGCGGGATCGGCTCAGGCAGGAAGGCCTTCAAGATGCGCTCGATGTTGAACTGGCCGACGCGGATGCCGCCCTGCATGGCCTCCGCGATCGTGCCCGGCCGCGAGCGCCACATGCGCGCCGCCACTTCGGCGCGGCTGCCGAGGATCGATCGGGCATAGCCGTGGATATCGGCGCCCGTCATGCCCGACGCCATGCCGGCTCCCATGATGGAGCCGATCGACGAGCCGGCGATCGCCACCGGCTTGATGCCAAGCTCGTCGAGGGCCTCGATGATGTGGATATGCGCGAGACCGCGCGCGCCGCCGCCGCCGAAAGCCACCCCGAAGGTCGGGCTCATCCCTTGCCGCCTCCCGCCACCTGCACCAGCGGCGGGCCGATGACCATCACGGCGGGATCGGCCGACAGAAGCTTCTTCGCCGCCGCCTTGACTTCGGCCAGCGTCACCGCGTTGATGAGCGCGGCGCGGCGCTTCATATAGTCGATGCCGAGATTGTCGACCTGCAGCTCGACCAGCGTCGCGGCGATGGAGGCGGAGGAATCCAGATTGTTGATGGCGTAAGCGCCGATCATGTATTTCTTGATCGCCGCGAGCTCTTCCTCGGTGGGACCGTTCTCGGCCATATCCTTCACCACCTGGCGCACGATCGAAAGCGTTTCGGCGGCGCGGTCGGAGCGCGTCGCTGTCGTCACCAGCAGCGCGTGGGAGTGCTCGTTGTCGACCAGATCGGAACTGACGCCATAGGCAAGGCCGCGCTTCTCGCGCACCTCCGAAAAGAGCCGGGAGGTGAAGGTCGAGCCGCCCAGGATCTCGTTCATCAGGACGGTGGCAAAGAAATTGGGATCGCTGCGTTTCACGCCCGGCCAGGCGAGCTGCAGCGAGGTCTGCGGCAAGTCGTAGTTCACCGCCAGTTGCTGCCCCAGCTTTGGCGTGACATCCGACACCGGAGCCAGCGTCTGCCTTTCAGGCAGATCGCCGAAGACGTCGTCCAGTTTCTTGCCCAGTGTCGCGGCGTCGATATCGCCGACCACCGCCACATGCAGGCCGCCGCGGGCGAAATTGGCTTTGTGGAAGGCCCTGATGTCATCCGCGGTGATGCTAGTCAGGCTGCCCTTCGTCCCCTGGTCGGAACGCGAATAGGGATGCTCGCCGTAAATGGCGCGCAGCCAGCGCTGCTGCGCCACCGTGTTCGGATCGCGCTCATTAGCGAGGATGCCGGAAAGCACCTGGGCGCGGATACGGTCGATCGGCGCCTGGTCGAAACGCGGGCTGTTCACCGCCAGTTTCAGCAGGCCAAAAGCCTCGTCCTTCTGGTCGGACAGCATACGCATTGAGCCGTAGGTGCCATCGCGCGCGGCCTGGAAACTCATCTCGGCGCCGGCATCGTCGAGCTTCTGCTGGAAGGCGTCGCTGTCGAGGTCGCCTGCGCCTTCGTCGAACAGGCCGGTCATCAGGTTGACCAGGCCCTCCTTGCCGGCCGGATCCTGCGCGCTGCCGCCATCGAACACGAAGCGGATGGCGATCAGCGGGATCGAATGGTCCTCCACCAGCCAGGCGGTGATGCCCTTCTTCGACTTCACCTCCTGGATGTTCATCTCCGCGCGGGCGGCGAGCGCCGGCAGGAGCAGGAAGAACAGGGCAAAGCAAAGCGTGGCGACGGCTCGATACATTTTTCCTTCTCCCCTTGTGGGAGAAGGTGGATCGGCGCGCAGCGCCGAGACGGTTGAGGGGTGGGCGACAGATCGCCATCCTTGCCAAGCTGGAACACCCCTCATCCGACCGAGCTTCGCTCGGCCACCACCCGGGGGCGAGCCACGGGTCTTGCCCCGTCCTTCGGACCCCACAAGGGGAGAAGGGAAGAACCGCCGGCGCACCGAAACCATGCTCATCATCAATTCCCCGCCTGTTGCTGCGGCAAGAGATAGCCGGTGGTCGAATGCTCGAGCACCAGGTAGCGGGCGGCGACCGCCTTGACCTCATCGGCGGTGACCTTGCGGATGCGGTCCGGCCATTCCTGAACGTCCTTGACGTTGCCGCCGGTGGCAAGCGTGGAGCCATACATGTTGGCCATGTCGTCCTGCTTGTCGCGGGCAAAGATCATGGAGCGCACATAACGGGTCTTGGCCCGTTCCAGCTCATCGTCGCTCACGCCGTCCTTGACGATGCGGACGATCTCGGCATCGACCGCCGCCTCGACATCGGCAAGCTTGGCGTCGCCGCGCGGCGCGCCATAGACGGTGAAGTTGGTGTCGTCGAGCATCGTGCCTTGGAAATAGGCCGCCGCGTCGGAGGCGATCCCCTGCTTGACGACGAGCTCCTGGTACAGCCGGCTGCGGTTGCCGCCGCCGAGGATCTCGGCCAGCAGGTCCAGCGCCTCCGCCTCGCCGGGCTTGCCCGTATGATAGGATGGCACCACCCATTGCGTCGAAAAGCTCGGCACCGAGACGCGCGCGTCGGTCAGCGTCACCGTGCGTCTGGTGTTCTGCTCCGGCTCGACCGGGCGGATGCGCGGCCGCAGATCCGGACCGCGCGCGACCTTGCCATAGGTGCGCTCGGCCATCGCCTTGACGGCATCCGGCTCGACGTCGCCCGCTACGATCAACACCGCGTTGTTGGGCCGGTAGTAGTTGTCGTAGAAGGCTTTCGCGTCCGGACGGTTCAGTTGCTCCATTTCCTGCATCCAGCCGATCACGGGAATGCGGTAGGGCTGGTTCTGCCAGAGCGTCGCATCGACCTCCTCGTCCAGAACCGCCTGCGGATTGCTGTCGATGCGCGAGCGGCGCTCCTCCAGGATCACGTCGCGCTCGGTCTTGATGACGTCGTCGGTCAGGATCAGGTTGCGCATGCGATCGGCCTCGAAGCCCATCATCTGTTCCAGCGCCGAGGGCGGCACCGTCTCGTGGAACGCGGTGTAGTCGTAGGAGGTGAAGGCGTTGTTGGAGCCGCCGATCTCGGACACGGCGCGGTCGAATTCGCCGGCGGCGTGGTTGGTCGTGGCCTTGAACATCAGATGCTCGAAGAAATGCGCGATGCCGGATTTGCCAGCGGGCTCGTCGGCGCTGCCGATCTTGTACCAGACCATGTGGGTGACGATCGGCGCGCGATGGTCCGGGATGACGACCACCTCCATGCCGTTGTCGAGGAGGAAATCCTTCACGTCACCATCGTCGGCCGCACGGGCCGGAGCCGACGCCACTATTGCCAGCGTGCCGACAAGGAGCGCCGTGCGCAGCGCAATCCGCGTAGGTGTCATCAAGTTCTCCGGTCCCGGTTGCGCGACGATAGGCAAGGTTCGCTGGCGAGGCAAAGTGATTTGTTCGGCATTTTCGAGGCGCGGCTAGCACAAGCTAGCCGGCCTCGATGAAGCGGATAACCGTTTCGCCGTAATTGCGCTCGTCCATCACCGAAAAACCGGCGCCAGGATCGAAGGCCGCCGATGCCGCCTCCTCGACGACGCAGAGCGCGCCGGGCAGAAGCCAGCCGCCGTCCTTGGCCGAGCGCAGCGCGCGTTCGCCGAGACCTTTGCCATAGGGCGGATCGGCGAAGATCAGGCCAAAGGGCGAGATCGTGCCGGCTTCGCCTAGATGCGTGGCGTCGCGGCGGAAGATTTTTGTGCGGCCGGTGAGCCCGTAGGCTTCGACATTCTCGCGGATCAGGCCGCGCCCCTCGGTAGATTCCTCGATGAAGACGCAGTAACCGGCGCCGCGCGACAAAGCCTCCAGCCCGAGCGCGCCCGTGCCGGCGAAGAGGTCGAGCACGCGGCCGCCCTCGAGCTTGTCGGCGTAGCGATGCGCCAGGACGTTGAACACCGCCTCGCGGGTGCGGTCGGTGGTGGGGCGAATGGCATTGCTTTTCGGCGTCGCCAGCGGACGCCCGCGGAACTCACCGCCGACGATCCGCATCGCCGCCCCTCTTCGGACCACGCGGCCTGTTGCCGCCATCGCCTTCGGGGCGCTCGCCACGGGGCTTGCCGAACGGTTTCGCGCCCGGCTTGCCCTTGCCGCCCGGTTTGAACGGCGCCTTGCGTGCCTTCGCCTCGGCGGCCCTGGCGGCGTCGGCTTCCGCCCTGCCCTTGCCGATCGGCCGGGCGCCCGGCGCCATCCAGACATTGGCCTTGCGCTGGCCCGGCGGCTCGATCGGCCGCTGCTCGCGCTGGGATTT
>NZ_RZSA01000334.1:0-6238 GCF_003998075.1 Mesorhizobium sp. M2A.F.Ca.ET.037.01.1.1
CTGCTAGACAGAACGGCGGCGTCGGGATTAAATCTCGTGTCCGGATCAGTTCCGGATGGGCGACTGCGATGAAATCACCGTTGCAATGACAGACACGCCTCCCAGCTCGGCACGGGCCGACGGCGTTGCCGCGCTTGAACGCGCTATCGCCATTCTCGATGCCTTCACCGCTGCCGACCGCTCGCTCGGTCTGGCCGAAATCGCCGCCCGTACCGGCCTTTACAAGAGCACGATCCTGCGGCTGGCAAATTCCCTGATACGCGGGCAATTGCTGGAGCGCCTGGATGACGGGCGCTATCGCATCGGGCCTGCCGCATTCCGGCTTGGCGCGCTCTACCAGCGGTCCGTCGTGGCGATGGACGTCCTGCTGCCAATCATGCGCGATCTTTCCGAGCAGAGCTGGGAAAGCGTCGCTTTCTACGTGCGCTCCGGTGATCTGCGCACTTGCCTTTACCGTGTCGAATCCAAGCATCCGATCCGCTACACGATCCGCGAAGGCGATGTGCTGCCTCTGCTTGTCGGCTCCGGCGGCCGGGTGCTTGCCGCCTTTTCGGGCCAGGAGGGCGAGCCCTACGAAACGATCCGCAACACCTACAACTACATCTCGATCGGCGACCGCGACCCGCAGACCGCCGGCATATCCGCGCCCGTCTTCGGACCAGGACGCACACTGCTCGGCGCGCTGACGCTCGCAGGGCCGAGCACGCGCGTCGACGCGGCCTTTCTCGAGCGCATGAAACGCCCGCTGCTGGAAGCCGCCGCGCGCGCTACCCGCGCCTTCGGCGAGGATGCCTTCATGCTGGACGTGGCAGCCCTCAACACGGGCGCCGGCAACTAGCGCCGTCCAGGTTTCTGCTTGACTCACATATATCCCGATGGTTATACGTCAATCAATAGCCAACGGGTTATCGATCTGAGATGCCGGCCACGCACGATATGCTGTTCAGGACGCTTGCCGATCCGACGCGGCGCGCCATCTTCGAACGTCTCTGTCGCCAGGGCGAGCAGACGGTCGGAGCCCTCACCGCGCAGGCAGGTGTGTCGCAGCCGGCGGTGTCGAAGCATTTGGGCGTGCTCAAGGAAGCGGGGCTGGTGCGCGACCGCCATGAAGGGCGCCAGACCCATTACAGCGCGCAGCTCAAGGCGCTTGCGCCGTTGATGGATTGGACGCGCGACATGGCGGGGTTTTGGGAAAGCCGGTTCGACGATCTCGAAGACCTGCTCAAAAGGATGGATCAATGAACGAAGCCGCAACGCGCTCCGTCATCGTCGAACGCGAGATACCTTTTGCGCCGGAAAAGATTTGGCGCGCGCTTACCCAACCGCATCTCATCGAGGCGTGGCTGATGAAGAACGACTTCAAGCCGGTCGTGGACCATCGCTTCAATCTGAGCGCCGAATGGGGTGGCGTCGACTGCCAGGTGCGGACGGTCGAACCAAACCGGACGCTGTCCTACAGCTGGGACACCAAGGACCTCGAGAGCGTGGTCACCTGGACGCTGACCCCGACGGGCACGGGCACGCATCTGCGTATGGAGCAGGTCGGCTTCCGCACGGATCAGGAGCCGTATTACCGCGGCGCCACCGTCGGCTGGAAGAGATACCTGGCGACCTTGGAGGAGGTCCTTTCGCGGCTCGACTGAAGGTCGCCGCCAACAGCAGGACTGCTCGGAACAACACACTGTTTGGCGGGGCGGCACACCGCAGGCGTAAGCCATGGAGATATCGAAATGAATATCAAGTTGACCAGCATCTATGTCGACGACCAGGAGAAGGCCCTCGCCTTCTACACCGGCGTTCTGGGCTTCACCAGGAAGGCGGATTTCACCAACGGTCCATTCCGCTGGCTGACCGTCACCTCGCCCGACGATCCGGATGCACCGAACTGCAGCTGGCACTCAACGACAATCCGGCGGCAAAGACCTATCAGCAGGCCATCTTCAAGCAGGGCCAGCCGGCGCTGATGCTGTTCAGCGACGACATCAAGGCCGACCACGAGCGCATTAAGGCCAAGGGCGGCAATTTTGCCATGGCGCCGACCGCGGTGACCGGCGCCACCATCGCGCAGCTCAACGACACCTGCGGCAACCTCGTCCAGCTTTCGCAGCTGGCGCGCTGGTAGGCGCCTCGATCCGTCTCGTCATTTGCAAGGGAGGTTACATTGAGCTGGAGCAAGTGGATCAGGCAGCTTCATCGCTGGCTGTCGATCATCTTCACCGTCACCGTCATTGCCAATTTCGCCGCCATGGCCATGGGCCCGCCGCCCGCCTGGATCGTCTATTCGCCGTTGATCCCGCTTTTCCTGCTTTTGTTCAGCGGACTCTACATGTTCGTGCTGCCCTATGCCGCCAGAAGGCGCGGCGAGCCGTCGCCCGAGCGCACGGGATCGGCCTGATGGCGAAGGCGAAATCGAAAGCCGACGCATCTCCGCACGAGAAGCCGGTCCTGCTTTCAGGCGGCAATCCGCAGATCGCCAAGGGCCATGGCGACGCTCCCGTGCAGGCCTATATCGCGGCGATGCCGGGCTGGAAGAGCGAGGTCGGGCGCCGGCTCGACCAGCTCATCGTGCAAGCCATTCCCAACGTGCAGAAGGCCGTCAAATGGAATTCGCCACTCTACGGCATGAAGGACGAAGGCTGGTTTCTCGGCATCCATTGCTTCGCCAGCTACATCAAGGTGGCGTTCTTCCGCGGCCTGTCGCTGGACCCCGTGCCTCCGGTCGAATCCAAGAGCGGGGACACGCGCTATTTGCATATCCGTGAGGACGATCGGCTCGACGAGAAGCGGTTCGTTTCCTGGGTGAAACAGGCGAGCCGGCTGCCCGGCGAACGGATGTAAGCGCAAGGAAGGATCAAGCGCCGCCCTCCCGAAGGACCACGGCGGCGATGTCATATCCGGCATTGAGGAGAAACCAGACATGCAAAAAGACGGCGAGCAGGACGGCAGGTCTGCGTCCGAGCTGATCGATAGAAGGATCGAGGAACTGGGCGACTGGCGCGGCGAGATGCTTGCCCGGCTCCGCGCCCTGATCCGCCAGGCCGCGCCGGAAGCCGTCGAGACATGGAAATGGCGCGGCGTGCCGGTTTGGGAGGATGCCGGCATCATCTGCACCGGCGAGACCTACAAGGCCGTCGTCAAGCTGACCTTCGCCAGAGGCGCGGCGCTGCCCGACCCCAAGAAGCTCTTCAACTCCAGCCTCGAAGGCAACACGAGGCGCGCCATCGATTTCAAGCAAGGCGACACGATCGACGCCGATGCGCTGAAGGCGCTCGTACGCGAAGCCGTGACCCTCAACAGATCGAGGGCCAAGCGCTGAGAGAGGACTGCGGTATAACGCTATCGGGTTGATGTTGCCGGCTTTTTCTTCCGCGCACCGGCAACACGGATCAATACATCGCATCACCCGGCGTAAGCGTCTGCCAGGCAACAATTCATGAAACAAGTACCGGACAAATTTATCGGCCGTTAAGCCAAGAGCGCTATCTGGATCGATGTCGCCGGCAACGGGGCGACATGCGGGGAAAAATATCGTCTCAACCGACGGATGAGCCAGTCGGACAGACGCCGGGGGAGCAGAACGAGCTCCATGGGAATGGGATGAAGTTCTCGTCGACCGATGCCGGTCCGCGTCTGATAGGGCTGGTCTGTCCCTTCGTCGCGGTGGTCCTGACCCAGGCGCTGGTCGCAACCCTCAGCCTCCACACATTATCCGCGGTCCGCGCCTATGTCGGCGGCGAAAGCCAATGGTCGAAAGGCCGGATGCACGCCATCTATTTCCTGAACCTTTATGCCGATACCGGCCGGCAGGAATATTTCAACGAATATCGTCAAGCCATCGCCGTGCCGCTCGCCGATCGCGCCGCGCGGCTGGCGCTCGAACAGGCCGAGCCCGACACGAATGCGGCCCGGCTTGGCTTTCTCGGCGGCAACAACCACCCCGACGATGTTGACGGCCTGATCTGGCTGTTCCGGAATTTCCGCGGCGTCAGCTATCTCGACACCGCGATCCGCCACTGGAGGGATGCCGACGAGATGATCCTCGCCATCGAGGGACTTGGCGACGAGATGAATCGAAGGCTGGAAAAAGGGCCGGCAACGCTAGCCGAGATCAGCCTCTGGAAGGCGAAAATCCACCAGCTCGACCGCCGGATCGGGCCGCTGGCCAAGGCGTTTTCCGACAGCCTCGGCGAGGGATCCCGCTTCATCAAGATGGCGCTGACGGCGGCCAATCTCGCCACCGCCGCCCTGCTTATCCTGCTCGTCGTCTGGCGCACGCGCAAGCTGATGATACAGCGCCAGGCGTTTCAGAGCGCCCTCAACGCCGAGCGCGAGCGTGCCCAGATCACGCTGGCCTCGATCGGCCAGGCCGTCATCAGCACCGATGCCGAGGGGCGGCTTGACTATATGAATGCCGGGGCGGAGCGGCTGCTTGCCTGCTCGCTGGCCGCAGCCAGGGGCAGGCCCATCGCCTCGTTGTTCCGGCTTGTCGACAAGGACAGCGGCGTCGAGGAGACCGATCTGATCGCGCGCCTGCTGGCAGGCGAGCCGCGCCGCTCCAATGTGCGCCCGCAGCTCCTGGAGCGTCCCGACAGCTCGGTCGTGCCGGTGGCGCTGAACGGCGCGCCGCTGATCGTCTCAGGCCAGATCCTCGGCTGTGTCCTGGCCCTGCACGAGATGACGCGCGAGCAGGATTATATCGAGCGCCTGTCGTGGCAGGCATCGCATGATGCGCTGACCGGTCTCGTCAACTGCCGCGACTTCGAGAACCGGCTGGCAGGCGCGATCTCCGAAGCGCCGGAAAGGTCGCGCAGGCATGCGCTGATGTATCTCGACCTCGACCAGTTCAAGCTGGTCAACGACACATGCGGCCATGCCGCCGGCGACCAGCTGCTGCGCCAGATCTCGGTGCTGCTCGCCAACGAGCTGCCGCCCGGCGACATCCTGGCCAGGCTCGGCGGCGACGAGTTCGGCGTGCTGCTCTTCGATTGCGATGCCGACTGTGCCGCCGCAACCGCCGAACGGCTGCGCGCCACGGTCCAGGACCTGCATTTCTCCTGGGACGGACGTCCCTTCAACATCAGCGTCAGCATCGGCATGGTCGAAGTCGCCAACGTCGGCATGACGCTGGAGGAGGTGCTGCGCGCAGCCGACGTCGCCTGCTACATGGCGAAGGAAAAGGGCCGCAACCGCATCCATTTCCACAGCGAGGGCGACACCGCGCTGCGCGAGCGCTTCGGCGAGATGGCCTGGGTGCAGCGTCTGCACGCCGCACTGGATCAGAACCGCTTCAGGCTGCATGCGCAAGAGATCGCGCCCCTGCGCGACGATATCCCGGAGCAGGGCGCGCATATCGAAATCCTGCTCAGGCTGACCGACGAGGACGGCAGCTTCGTCACGCCGCAGAGCTTCATCCCGGCGGCGGAGCGCTACGGATTGATGCCGGCGATCGACCGCTGGGTGGTGCGCGACACCCTCGCCACCTTGGCGGCCAGGCGCGCCGACCCGCACGCGACGCCGATATCCACCTGCGCGATCAATCTCTCCGGCGCCACCTTCGGCGACGAGACCTTCCTCGGCTTCATGCGCGAGCAGTTCGCCGCGCACGCCATCGTCCCCGAAACGATCTGTCTGGAGATCACCGAGACCAGCGCCATTGCAAATCTTTCCGAAGCCATGCGCTTCATCGCCGATCTGCGCGGGCTTGGCTGCCGCTTCGCGCTCGACGATTTCGGCTCCGGCATGTCGTCCTTCGCCTATCTGAAGCATTTGCCGGTCGACTACCTCAAGATCGACGGCAGCTTCGTCAAGGACATGCTCGACGACCGCATCGACCGCGCGATGGTCGAGATGATCCATCACATCGGCAAGGTGACGGGAAAACGCACCATCGCCGAATTCGTCGAAAGCGAGGGCATCATCGACGCCTTGAAAGCGATCGGCGTCGACTATGCGCAGGGCTATGCGATTGCGCGTCCCCAGCCATTCGACGCAACCACGGTGCTGCGCGGCAATCGCAGCGAGCGCGATGCAACGGCGGATGGATGGGAGACTTTGGCGCGGACGCTGCGCCGCAAAGCCAGCTAATCTAGGCGACAACCCCTCCGGCCCGCCGTTCCAACAGGATCGTCGGCTTCTCATGATAGGTGGTCCGCAAAATCTCTCCATAACCGTTCTTTTCGGCGACCTTCAGCGAAGCGCCGTTTTCCGGATCGATGATGCAGACGGTTCTCGCTTGTCC
>NZ_RZSA01000335.1:0-6221 GCF_003998075.1 Mesorhizobium sp. M2A.F.Ca.ET.037.01.1.1
CGTCATCACCACCCAAGCTGAGCTCGAGAGCGCCATCGCCGCGTTCGAAAAGTCGGAATTCGTTACCGTCGATACCGAATTCATCCGCGAGACGACCTTCTGGCCGATCCTTTGCCTCATCCAGATCGCCGCACCTGGGATCGAGGCGCTTATCGATCCGTTGGCCCCCGACATCGACCTGAAGCCGTTTTTCCGGCTGATGGCCAATGAAGCGGTGCTGAAGGTTTTTCACGCGGCGCGCCAGGACATCGAAATCATCGTCCATCTCGGCAATCTCGTGCCGCATCCGGTGTTCGACACCCAGGTGGCGGCGATGGTCTGCGGCTTCGGCGACAGCGTCTCTTACGACCAGCTCGTGCAGAAGGTCACGGGGGCGCGCTTGGACAAATCCTCGCGCTTCACCGACTGGCGGCACCGGCCGCTCTCCGACAAGCAGCTCGAATACGCGCTTGCCGACGTCACCCATCTGATCAAGGTCTACCAGCATCTCAGCGCCGAGCTGAAGCGCGAGGATCGCGCGCATTGGTTGAACGAAGAGATGGATATCCTCACCTCGCGCGAGACCTACGATCCGCATCCCGAGGATGCCTGGAAACGGCTGAAGATGCGGCTGCGCAAGCCGCAGGAGCTGGCGATCGTGCAGGCGGTGGCCGCCTGGCGCGAGCGCGAGGCGCGCGAGCGCGATGTGCCCCGCGGCCGCGTGCTCAAAGACGACGCGATCTACGAGATCGCGCAACAGGCGCCGCGCGACGCGGCGGCGCTCGGCAAGCTGCGCACCACCCCGAAAGGCTGGGAACGCTCCGCGACGGCAACCGCGCTGCTGGGCGCAGTCAACGCCGCCCTCGCGCTGCCCAAGGATGCGATGCCGAAACTGCCAAAGAGCGTGCAACCGCCGGAAGGATCGAACGCGGCGGCGGAGCTGCTCAAGGTGCTGCTCAGGATCGTCGCCGAAAAGGAAGGCGTCGCCACCAAGGTGCTGGCCTCCAGCGACGATATCGATCGCATCGCGGCCGAGGGCGACGAAGCCGACGTGCCGGCGCTGCAGGGCTGGCGGCGCGCCGTTTTCGGCGATCAGGCGCTGAGGCTGGTGCGCGGCGAAATCGGCATCAAGTTCGACAAGCGCAGGATTGCGGTGTTCGATCTTTAAATCAAACCACCCCGAGCAGGTGGAGCGCGAACCAGACCCAGGCCAGGAGAAGTATGCCGGCGCCGAGGAAGAAGACTCCGGTGCGGTGCGGCACATGGTTTCCGTCGAGATGCACCCAGGCGTGCACATAGCGCGTGAGGATGAACAGCCACATCAGCGCCAGCGTCAGATAGTTCACGCCGTTGGTGACGAACAGCGCCAGGCAGAGCACGTGGAAGAGAACCGGCAGCTCGAACTGGTTGATCAGATTGTTGGCGACGGTGACGCTCGAAGCGGGTTCGGTCGAGCGGAGCTTGTACTGGCTGACCCTGGCTTCGCCTGATTTCACAGCCCCGTAGCGCCGTTTGAGCATCACCAGATAGACGATATAGACCAGCAGCACGTGCGCCAGCATCGGCCAGAAGATGGCGGTCTGGCGCATCGGCCCCTCCCTTTTCCTAACGCAATTGCGGACGGAAAACCGTTTTACACTCTTCCTGGAACTGCTTTAGCGCCACCGTTGCCCGGCCAGCGCGAAGACTGCGATAACGAAGACCGGGATCGCCAGCAGCGCGAATTTGGTGACGGTCAGCAAGGAAGCGAAGGCGAGCGAATCGGGATTGGCCGATTGGAAATCGGACAGCAATCGCGCCACGGCAAAATTCTGGGCGTAGTCGGCGACCGCGTAGGGAAGCACCAGCACCAGCGAGAACAGTGCCTGCAACTGCGCTGACATGGCGCGGAACGTGCTGAGCCGCCGCCCGTAAACAAGGATGAGGCTGACCAGCGTCAGCGACAGCAGCGCCGGGAACAGGACATCGAAGGTCAAATAGTGCCAGACGATGATGATCTCGCCGCCGCGGCGGCCGAGCGCCGTGAGCCAGGCCATGCCTTCGTCGGGGGTGAAGCCGGCAACGCGGATGTCAAGCGAGGCCAGGCCGCCGCTCAAGCGCTGGAAATAGAGGAACTCCAGCGCCGTCATGGCCAGGAAAAGCGCAATCGAAGCGATGGAGAGCGCCGCCGCGTGCCGCGACAGCCGCAGCACCGCCACGCTCAAATCACACCACAGTCCGCCCTGACGATCGGACTGATCGGCCTCCCGATCAAATTCCGCCCGGGTAATTGGGGCTTTCGCGGGTGATCGTGACGTCATGGGCGTGGCTTTCACGAAGTCCGGCATTGGATATGCGCACAAAGGTGGCGCGCTCGCGGAAATCTGCAAGGTCACGTCCACCCACATAACCCATAGCGGCTTTCAGGCCGCCCGCAAGCTGGTGCAGCACGCCAGCAACAGGTCCTTTGTAGGGAACCTGCCCTTCAATGCCTTCCGGAACCAGTTTCAGCGTATCGCGGACCTCCGCCTGGAAGTAGCGATCGGCCGAGCCGCGCGCCATGGCGCCGACCGAGCCCATGCCGCGGTAAGCCTTGAAGGAGCGGCCCTGGTGCAGATAGACCTCGCCCGGGCTCTCGTCCGTGCCGGCGAGCAGCGAACCGATCATGGCCGCGCTCGCGCCTGCCGCGAGCGCCTTGGCGAGATCGCCCGAATATTTGATGCCGCCATCGGCAATGACGCTGACGCCGGCCTTGCTGGCCGTCTCGACCGCCGACATGATCGCCGACAATTGCGGGACGCCGACACCGGCAACGATTCGCGTGGTGCAGATCGAGCCCGGGCCGATGCCAACCTTGACCGCATCGGCGCCGGCGTCGATCAGCGCCTGCGTGCCATCGGCGGTTGCGACGTTGCCGGCCAGGATGCGCACGGAGTTGGAGAGCTTCTTGGCCCGCGCCACCGCATCCAGCACGCGCTGCGAATGACCGTGCGCTGTGTCGATGACAAGCAGGTCGACGCCGGCGTCGATCAGGCGCTCGGCGCGCTCGAAGCCGTCATCGCCGACGCTGGTGGCGGCGGCGGCGCGCAGCCTCCCTTGTGCGTCCTTTGTGGCATGCGGATTGAGCTGCGACTTCTCGATGTCCTTGACGGTGATCAGGCCGACGCAATTGCCGTTCCTGTCGACCACCACCAGCTTCTCGATGCGGTGCTTGTGTAGCAGCCGCTTGGCCTCGTCCTGGTCGACATTCTCCTTGACCGTGATCAGGTTCTCACGGGTCATCAGCTCGTAAACCTTCTGCGCCGGATCGGAGGCGAAACGCACGTCGCGGTTGGTGAGGATGCCGACCAGGCGGCCGACCGTGTGGCCGCCGGTGCCGCCATTCTCCACCACGGGAATGCCGGAAATGCTGTTGGAGCGCATCAGCGCCAGCGCGTCGGCAAGCGTGGCGTCCGGACCGATAGTGACCGGGTTCACCACCATGCCGGATTCGAATTTCTTGACCTGCCGGACCTGCTCGGCCTGCTCGGCCGGGGTCAGGTTGCGGTGGATGACGCCGATGCCGCCGGCCTGCGCCATGGCGATCGCCAGCCGCGCCTCCGTGACGGTGTCCATGGCCGCCGACAGGATCGGCACGTTGAGATCGATATCGCCGGCGATGCGGGTGCGGATGTCGGTTTCGCCCGGCATGACCTCGGAGTGGCCGGGCTGCAAGAGCACGTCGTCGAAGGTCAGCGCCAGGGCGCCGGTGGACGTTTCGATGATTTTTCCCATGGCCAGTCCTTTTGAATGCGGAAAAGGCGCTGGGCCGATTGGCCAGCGCCGACTCTCATCTTCCCTTTCAGGATTGGCGCTGGCTGGTAACACGTCCTGGGGCGGAAGGAAAGCCGGTCGTTGCGCGGCGCTTCAAGTAGCTGTTATACGGCCCACCGGCTTTCACCACTCGTCCCGGTAGACATCCTCGCGGGTAAGGCTTGCGGCGTTGACAATAGGCTGCTGCTGAAGCCGGGACAGCAGCGCGGCACGACAGTGGCGCTCGGGGGTTGCCGACGGAATGATCCGGGCTACCGCACGCCTCGGCTCATCACAACACAGCTTCGTCCGCTCAGGACGCCGCGCAGGATCTTGGAGATCTGCGTTTGACGTCCGTTGACGAAACAACCTCATCCATTTCGACGCCTTCTTCGCTGAATGCGTCTGGATGTCGCCACTGATTAGCGTTCCGCCACGGCGTTGAAAATGCCGATGCCCACTGTCACGCATAGGACCGCGGCCCCAAGCCCTCCCGCGATGATGCACCACCAGGCGAGCCCATTCCCCCGAAGCATGGGATTCAGCTTTAACATCCGTCGTGCCAGAAGCCCTTGGTAAAGCGCATAAGAAGACCCAAAACCGGCGAGCCAGACAATAGAAAACACAACGCCCCGCGTTAGCATCTTGTTGAGCCTGGCTTGTTCGGCCGTCAAATTTGCGTTTTCGGTGTCCATTTCCGCCCCCTGCTTTGCAAACCGCTTATTGTATTTGGCTCTTGCCTTTGAAGGTTGTCGAGCCGAGATTTGTCGAGCAGCCTGCACATCGAAGACGTTGGAAACGTTGATAGGCTCGACTGACCTCAAAACTATGACATGAGGCCACCAGCCGTGCGTTCGCGCAAAAGTGACAGCAATTTAATGCGACATGCGGGCGAAGGCGTGATACCCGCCCGTCGTAGCCGGTTCGCCCCCAAGCCGGGCCTAGAATCGCAAAGACAAATCAGGGCGTTTCCCCTTGAACCGTACCATCCCGCTCATCCTGGCGGTCGCTCTTTTCATGGAGAACATGGATTCGACCGTGATCGCGACGTCGCTGCCAGCGATCGCCGTCGACATCCACACCAGCCCGATCGCGCTGAAGCTGGCGCTGACGGCCTATCTGGTGTCGCTGGCGATCTTCATTCCGATCAGTGGCTGGATGGCGGACCGGTTCGGGGCAAAGACCGTGTTCCGAGCCGCGATCGGCGTGTTCATCGCTGGCTCGGTCGCTTGCGCCTTTTCCAATTCGCTGCCGGCTTTCGTGGTGTCGCGCTTCCTGCAAGGCATAGGCGGCGCGATGATGACGCCGGTCGGCCGCCTCGTGCTGGTGCGCGCCACGCCGAAAAGCGAGCTGGTCGCGGCAATGTCCTGGCTGACCGTGCCGGCGCTGGTCGGACCGCTGGTCGGCCCGCCGATCGGCGGCTTCATCACCACCTATCTGACCTGGCACTGGATTTTTCTGATCAACGTGCCGATCGGGCTGCTGGGCATCTGGCTCGCCACGCGCTATCTGCCGGAAACCGCGCCGGCCGAGACGCCGCCGCTCGACTTCCCTGGATTTGTGCTCAGCGGTCTCGCAGCGTCCGGGGTCGTTTTCGGCCTTTCCGTCGTCAGCCTGCCGGCGCTGCCGCCGATGGCCGGCTTCATCACGGTGGCGGTCGGGTTGATCTCCGGCGTGCTCTATCTCATCCACGCCCGCCGCGCGAAGAACCCGCTGCTGGCATTGGAGTTGTTCCGCAACCAGGTCTTCCGGTCCTCCGTGCTCGGCGGCTCGCTGTTTCGCATCGGCATCGGCGCGGTGCCGTTCCTTCTGCCGCTGATGTTCCAGATCGGTTTCGGGTTGACGCCCTTCCAGTCGGGCATGATCACCTTCGTTTCGGCGATCGGCGCCATCGGCATGAAGTTCGTCACCGCGCTGCTTTTCCGCATTGCCGGCTTCCGGCGGGTGCTGATCTGGGGCTCGCTGGTCGCGGCCGCCTCGATCGCCATCTACGGCCTGTTCACGCCGCAGACGCCCTATGTGCTGATGCTGGCGATCCTTCTGGTTGGCGGCTTCATCCGCTCGATGTTCTTCACCGGCGTCAACGCGCTCTCCTATGCCGAGATCACGGCCGCCGACACCAGCAAGGCGACGCCGATCACCGCGGTCTTCCAGCAATTGTCGATCGCGCTCGGCGTGGCGCTGGCAGGCGGCATCCTCGAAGTCTCGACCTCGATCCATGGCGGGGCGCTGACGCTCGGCGATTTCCACATCGCCTTCTTCATCGTGGCGGCAGTGTCCGCCGCGGCATCGATCACCTTCATGCGGCTGGCGCCGGAAGCCGGCAGTGCCGTCTCGGGCCATGGCCGGCTGGCCACGCCGAAGACCCTGGAAACGGTGAGCACGGCGGGGAAGTAGAGGTGGCGCGCCCTGCCCTAACTTCGTCATTCTAGGGCGGAGCGACGCGAAGCGGCGCGCAGACCCTAGAATCC
>NZ_RZSA01000336.1:0-6195 GCF_003998075.1 Mesorhizobium sp. M2A.F.Ca.ET.037.01.1.1
GCGTGCCGGCCGCGGCGATCGATCCCGTCACCATCGCCGACGCCGGCGGCCTGCTCGTCATGCAGCAAGTGGCAGAATTTCTTTGCGTCGACGGCCCGGACCTGGTGCTGAAGCCGGCGCTGGCGGAAAGCTGGAAGCCGAATGCCGACGGCACGGTGTGGACCTTCACGCTGCGCAAGGGTGTCAAGTTCCACTCGGGCGGCGAGATGAAGGCCGAAGACGTGGTGGCCAGCATCGACCGGCTCGCCGATCCGGCCAACTCGTCCAACGCGCTGTCGGTGTTCAGCGGCATCCTGCAGAAGGGCAACACCAAGAAGGTCGACGACTACACGGTCGAATTCCATCTCGATGCGCCGAACGGCAACTTCCCCTATATGGTGTCGTCCGACAACTACAACGCCGTCATCATCCCGGCGAGCTACAAGGGCGACTACGAGAAGAGCTTCGACGGCACCGGTCCGTTCAAGCTGGAAAAATACACGCCCAAGGTCGGTGCGTCCTTCGTGCGCAACGACGACTACTGGGGCGACAAGGCCCTGCCGGATCGCACCGAGTTCACCTTCTTTACCGACATCCAGCCGCAGATCCTGGCGCTGCAGGGCGGCCAAATCGACATCATCAACCAGATGCCGGTGCTGGCGGGCGTTGCGCTCCTCAACGATCCGAATTTTGAGATCATCAGCCTGAAGTCGGTGGCTCATCAACAACTGCATATGCATTGCGACGAAGGTCCGACGAAGGACGCGCGCGTGCGCCGCGCCATCGCGCTCTGCCTGGACCGCGAGAAGCTCGCCGCAGGCCTGATGAAGGGACGCGCGGCACTCGGCAACGACAGCCCCTTCGCCGCCGTCTACCCCTCGACCGACACCAGCGTGCCGCAGCGCAAGCAGGACATCGCCCAGGCCAAGCAGCTGATGGAAGCGGCCGGACTCGCCCAGGGCTTCAAAATGACGCTCACCACCGAGCGCTATCTGGAAATCCCGGAATACGCCCAGCTCATCCAGAACTGGGTCAAGGAAATCGGCATCGAGCTCGAGCTCAACATCCTCGACCAGGGCGCCTATTACGGCGATGCCGTGTTCGGCAAGTCGAACTGGCTGGATTCGGCGATGGGCATCACCGACTACGGCCACCGCGGCGTGCCCAACGTCTATCTGGCGGCCCCCTTGAAGAGCGACGGCACCTGGAATGCCGCCCACTTCAAGAACAAGGACTACGACCAGATGGCGGCGAGCTATATCGCGGCCCTCGACCTCGAGGCGCAGAAGGCCACTGCCGGCAAGATCCAGAAACTCCTGCTCGAGGAAACGCCGGTGGTCTTCGGCTATTTCTACGATTATCTGACGGCGACGGCGAAAGGCGTGACCGGTGTGCAGCCCACCGCCATGTCGCAGCTGTTCCTCGACAAGGCGTCGAAGGCCTGACGAGAGCGAACAAGCATATCCCTGACGGCCGGCTCTCCACGGAGAGCCGGCTCCAATAGGAGTATTCGCCATCCTCGTCTTCCTTGTCCGGCGCCTGGCTCTGTCGCTCGTCACGCTGGTTTTGCTCAGCGTCATGGTCTTCCTTGGCGGCCAGGTGCTGCCGGGCAATGTCGGGCGCGCCATATTGGGGCCGTTCGCCGACCAGCGCGCCGTCGATGCGCTCAACCACTCGCTCGGCGTCGACCGGCCACTGCTCGTCCAGTACGGCACCTGGATCTGGAATTTCCTGCATGGCGACATGGGCACGTCCTACATTTTCCGCGCGCCGGTCGCCCCCTTCGTCATCGATGCTCTGGGCAATTCGCTGAAGCTGGCATTGATCGCCTTTGTGCTGGTGGTGCCGATCGGCATCCTGGGCGGCGTCATCGCCGCGCTCAATCTCAACCGGCCGCTTGACCGCATCATCAGCCTCGGCGGCCTGTCGGTGACGGTGCTGCCGGAATTCGTCACCGGCATCATCCTGATCCTGATCTTCGGGGTGTGGCTGCGCTGGCTGCCGATCGCCGCCGCATGGCCGAAAGGCGCCGGCTTCTTCACCCAGATCTATTACCTTATCCTGCCCTCGCTGCCGCTGTTCCTGGTGCTGTTCGGCTATATTGCCCGCATGGCCAGGTCCGGCATGATCGAGGCGCTCGATTCCGACTATACGCGCACCGCCGTGCTCAAGGGCCTGCCCTGGCGGACGGTGATCTGGCGCCATGTGCTGCGCAACGCGCTGCTGCCGACCATCACGGTGATCGCCACCCAGACCGGCTATCTGATCGGCGGCCTGGTGGTGATCGAGACGCTGTTCCGCTACCAGGGCATCGGCTCGCTGATCTTCACCGCCGCGCGCGGCAAGGATTTTCCGATGCTGGAAGCCGGCATTCTCACCATCGGCATCGTCTATGCGGTGGCGACCTTGGTCGCCGACTTCCTCTATTCCGTGCTCAATCCGCGCATTCGGCTGGGGGCAGAGCAATGAGCGCGACGGACGGCCCGTCCCTTCCCGCAGTCCAGGATACTGTTGCGCGGCGCAGCGCTTGGGGCGAGGTGCTGCATTCGCTCGTGAGGTCCCCCACGTTCCTGACCGGCCTGGGCATCCTGCTGTTCTGGGTCATCTGCGCGCTGTTCGGCGAACATTTCGTGCCCTACGATCCTCTCGACGCCGACATCATCAACACGCTTGCGCCGCCATCGGCCGACCACTGGTTCGGCACCGATCAGCTCGGCCGCGACGTCTTCTCACGCGTCATCGTCGGCTCCCGCGACATCCTGACCGTGGCGCCGCTGGCGACGATCCTTGCGACTATCGCCGGCACCGCGCTCGGCCTGGTCATCGGCTATTTCCGCGGCATCGTCGACGACATCGTCAGCCGCGTGCTGGAAGCCTTCATGGCGATCCCAGTGGTCATCATCGCGCTGCTCGCCATCGTCGCGCTCGGCACCTCGAAGATCACCGTCATCGTCGTCATCGGCCTGAGCTTCGCGCCGATCATCGCCCGCACGGTGCGCTCGGCGGTGCTGGCCGAACGCGAGCTCGACTATGTCGCCGCGGCAAAGCTGCGCCATGAAGGCGCGCTGCACACGATGTTCGTCGAGATCCTGCCCAACGTCATCCCGCCGATCCTGGTCGAGACGACGGTGCGGCTGGGCTACGCCATCTTCGCCGTGGCCACGCTTTCCTTCATGGGCTTCGGCATCCAGCCGCCCTCGCCCGACTGGGGCCTGTCGATCTCTTCCAATTACGGCATGATCGGCGGCGGCTTCTGGTGGACGGTGCTGTTCGATGCCTTGGCCATCGCCTCGCTGGTGATCGGCGTCAATTTGGTGGCCGACGGCGTGCATGGAGCGTTCAATGACTAACCAAGCCGCCAACGCGCTAGAACTCAAAGACCTTTCGGTCGCCTATCGCGTCGGCCGCCGCGATCGCGCGGTGCTGCGCAACGTCAACCTGACCATCAAGGCCGGCGAAGCCTACGGGCTGGTCGGCGAATCCGGCTGCGGCAAATCCACCGTGGCGCTTTCC
The DNA here is from genome assembly GCF_003998075.1 of Mesorhizobium sp. M2A.F.Ca.ET.037.01.1.1. Lineage (NCBI taxonomy): Bacteria > Pseudomonadati > Pseudomonadota > Alphaproteobacteria > Hyphomicrobiales > Phyllobacteriaceae > Mesorhizobium > Mesorhizobium sp. M2A.F.Ca.ET.037.01.1.1. The sequence continues at coordinate 3,493 of NZ_RZSA01000336.1, forward strand.
GTGGTGCGTTATCTGCCGCGCAACGGCTCGATCACCGGCGGCTCGATCGCGCTCGACGGCAAGGACGTAATGAAGCTCGATGGCGAGGCGCTGCGGCGTGCCCGCGCGGACAGCGTGTCGATGGTCTACCAGGACCCCGGCAAGGCACTGAACCCGTCGCTGCGCATCGGCCGGCAATTGACCGAGATCTTCGAGCTTGCGGGCATCAGCGGACAGACGGCTGAAGACAAGGCGCTCGCCATGCTGAACCGGGTGCGCATCTCGGATCCGGCAAGCGTCATGCAGCGCTATCCGCACCAGCTCTCCGGCGGCATGCAACAGCGCGTGGCGATCGCCATGGCGCTCGCCAACGACCCCTCGATGCTGATCCTCGACGAGCCGACGACCGGGCTCGACGCCACCGTGGAAGCCGAGGTGCTCGACCTGATCGGACAGTTGCGGCGCGAGTTGTCGGCGTCGATCCTGTTCATCAGCCACAATCTCGCCGTCGTCTCCAACATGTGCGACCGGGTCGGCGTGCTTTATGCCGGCATGCTGGTCGAGGAAGGCACGACCAAGGACGTCTTCAACGATCCGCGCCATCCCTACACCGTGGCGCTGCTGCGCTGCCTGCCGCGCGGCGGCCAGCGCAAGGACCAGGGCCGGCTCGACACCATCCCCGGCTTCCTGCCCGGCATCGGCGCCACCATCACCGGCTGCGCCTTCGCCGACCGTTGTGCGCTGGCCACCGAACGCTGCCGCGCCGAGCCGCCGCCGCTCTACGATCTCGGCGAGGGCCGGCTGTCGCGCTGCCACTACCATGACAACGCGCAGTCGTTGCCGCGTGCCACGCCCGCCGAGATTCCCGCTGTCGCGCCGAAGCAGGCGCCGCCGGTGCTGCAGGTCGAAGGGCTGAACAAGACCTATGCCAGCCACGGCCGTCCGCTGCGGGCGGTGAAGGATGTCTCGGTCAGCCTGAGACCCGGCGAGACGCTCGGCCTGGTCGGCGAATCCGGCAGCGGCAAGACGACCTTCGCGAGGCTCCTGCTCGGCCTTGTCCCGCCCGACGACGGCGGCTCGATCGAGCTGGAAGGCAAGAAGCTGGCGCCACGGCTTGCCAGCCGCTCGGAGGATCAGGTCAAGGCGGTGCAGATCGTCTTCCAAAATCCGGACTCCGCGCTCAACCGCTCGCATTCGATCCGCCATATCCTCAGCCGCGCCCTGAAACGGCTGGGCGGGCTCACCGGCAAGAAACTGGACGCGCGCCTCGAAGAGTTGGTCCGCTCGGTGCGGCTCACCGACCGGCATCTGGCGGTCAAGCCTCGCCAGCTGTCAGGCGGCCTGAAGCAGCGCGTGGCGATCGCGCGCGCCTTTGCCGGCGATCCGCGCATCGTGGTCTGCGACGAACCGACCTCGGCGCTCGACGTCTCGGTGCAGGCGGCGATCCTCAATCTTCTTGCCGACCTGCAGTCGAGGCAGGATGTCTCCTACATCTTCATCTCGCACGACCTCGGCGTGGTGCGCTACCTCTCCGACAAGATCGCCGTGCTCTATCTCGGCCGCATCATGGAGTTCGGACCTTCGGAAGCGGTGTTCTCCGGGCCGCATCATCCCTACACCGAAGCGCTGCTATCGGCGGTTCCAAAGCTCGACCGCACCGAGAGCTCGCGCATCCGCCTCGACGGCGAGATCCCGAGCGCGGCCAACCCGCCGACGGGCTGCGTCTTCCACACACGCTGCCCGCGCAAGATCGGCGCGATCTGCGAGACGCAAGAGCCGGAGCTTTCCGAGGCCCAGCCCGGGCATACCATCCGATGCCATATCCCTTACGACGAACTGGCAAGGCTGCAAAAGCCGAAGGCCGTGGAGCCGGCGTGATCAGAATGCCGCCGCGCCTAAAGCGCGTCGTGATCTTTCAGATCGCTCCATGCGCTTTAGGTTTTTGATTTGACGCATGTCTTTATCCTGAAACCGGCCCCGACTTTCAGGAGACATGCCTTAACATACTGAAGGCGCGGTCGCTCTCCGCGAAAGCCTGATCGTTGGACAGGTTCCTGGCGAGCGTACGTAGGCCCGTGAGCGCGATGTCGAGGGCGTCGGAAGAGGCGGGGTTTTCCGGATAGGCAAGATAGATCGGGCGCTGGAATACCGGCGTGTCCTCGACGCGTCTCAACTCTCCGCGCTGGATATGAGTGCTGACCGCACTCAGCGGCAGATAGGCGGCCGCTTTCTGCGACAGGACGTGCTGCAGGCCGATGAAGACCAGCCCGGCCGAGATCGCCGGCTTCACCATTCCGGCAAAGGCGCGGTCGTGCTCGACGCGGAACTCCAGCCCCCAGTCCATCAGGATGTAGTTATTCGTCCACGATCCGAGCTGATCCCTGTGCTGGACGAGAACCACCTGATCAACGGCCAAGGTCTCATAGACGATGCCCGGATGCGGCCTGGGCAGATAGAGGATGCAGATGTCGAGCAGGCCTTCGGCCATCTGGTCGATCGCCAGATCCGGGAAGCTGCCTTCCAGCCTGAGCGCCACGTTCGGCCGTTTCGCGCGCATCCAGTCGATCCAGGGCGAGGTGATGCTGTCCCAGAGATAGGCGGGCGCGGTCAGCCTAAGCAGCGTCTCGTAGCCATCGGGAACGGCGATGTCCTGGCGCGACTGCTCCCAGGTGCGGGTGATCGTCGAGGCATGCGGCAGGAACTGCCGGCCGGCCGGCGTCAGCG
>NZ_RZSA01000337.1:0-6191 GCF_003998075.1 Mesorhizobium sp. M2A.F.Ca.ET.037.01.1.1
CCCCTGGAGCACCCCTCATCCGGCCGCTTCGCGGCCACCTTCTCCCACAAGGGGAGAAGGAGAAGTTGGCGCTAAATCCCCCTTGACCTCAACCTATCTTGAGCTTGCAAACCGTCTCCGAGCCACCTGCCGGCAACCTTCCAAATCGGAGACAGATCGAAATGAGCACCAACAATCACCGCACCGGCAGCGTGTTCCGGGTCGACAAATTCGTCGTGCCGGCCGAGGCGCGCGACGAAATCCTGAGCAGGGTCTTCATGACGCATGAACTGCTGCGCCGGCAGGAGGGCTTCGTGCAGGATTTCCTGCTCGAACAATTCTCCGGCCCGGGCGAGTTCAACATCGTCACCATGGTCGAGTGGGAAAGCCAGGCGGCAATCGACAAGGTGGTGCCGATCGTCAAGGCCGCCCACGAACGTATCGCCTTCAGCGCGCAGGAAACCATCGCGCGGCTCGGCGTCAAGGCCGACATCGCCAACTATCGGCGCGTGCCGGAGGTGTAAGGGTTATCCTAGCGCAGCGGCGCCCAGCCGATGGGCGTCGCTCATCGCTATTCAATAGATCAGCCAAGGGCTTTTATCTTCGGCGGCTACTGATATTGTCTCGACAGAAATAGTCATCCCATTTACTTTAAAATACGGAAAATTTCGATGTTCGGGTTCTTCTCGCGCAAATCCAAAGGAGCCTCCGAGAAGAAATCGCAGGCCGCCGAGGATAAGCGAGGCGTCCTCGTACCTCTGATTGTCGTGCCTCGTTCAAAGATCGCACAGGGCGACGGAGAGGCATTTCATCTCGTCTTCGCTGTAATGCAATTCGTCGTGACGATGGTCTCCAAAGGGCTCTATCGCCATTCGGAGATCAACCCTAAGGCGATGCAGGTATTTCACGCGGACCAGTACTCCTTGGAGGTGAAGAACGGCGGTCATAGTCAATTAATCCACAATGCCGGCAGCGAAATTGACACCATGATTGCCAACGCCAGAGCCGGACTCAGCGCGTGTGGGGCAAAAGGGCAGCTGGCAACATTGGAAAAGATGTCAGCCTGGATTGCCAAGCATCCTGATGAAGCTGCGAAACAAACGGGCTTCGAGGGTGGGCGCGACGATTTCCTGGATACACTTGATGATGCATTCTATGAGGCCGATGACGCCATGCCGATGGAGGATTTGCTCGCGCGTTGGATCGCTTCTTGGCCCGATCTGCAAATTGTCGATGATGACAACTACGATAACGCGATCGATCGACTGGTGCTGTCCAACCCTCAGCGGGAGGCCAGGCTTCTTCACGACTCGGTTGGCAAACTGGTGCGTCAGATGTTGAGCCAGCGCGAAGTCGGCGCCGGCCTCGCCTGCGCAACGATATCGCCATCGGAGATCAAGCTGGGGTTCGGCATGGCGAGGATGCTGGACATCGAAGGCGAAAAGCAGATGGTCTTCCAACTGCGTACCGACGCCGAAGAGCTCCGGTTATGCGCCTCGACAAAGACACACGTCGCAGTTTACGAGTATGTCGCCCCTGAAGACCCTCCTGTCATGCGCCCGGGTGACAACCCGTTGAGAGCGAACGCACCGAGGGTCGGGACACTGCTTGGACGCGCGGAGCAGTCAGAGATTGAGACAGTGATCCAGCTGTCCGAACAAAATCATGCTCCCGTCGCTGTCGACCTTTTGCTGCGCAAGGCTGGCTTCGATCCGCTGGGTGCCATCGTTTCTGCTAACTCGGTGGCGCAAACGGCGGAAGGGCCAGTTGTGAATTGGGTGGTGCTGGCGTCTGACCGGACCTTCCTCTCCCTGTCTTCACCAAATGGCAGTGTGCTCTTGTGTGGCGAGGATTACGAAAAGCTCGCCGAGGCTACGATGCCTGAACTCGACGCGCACTTTGATCGCTCCGCCGCCGCTGGATAGTTCCCAACTCGCGTCTCACAGTATTCGCACCTAGCGACCTTGCTCATCCTGCCCCCATTGTTGCGTTGCGGGGAGGGGGGCTTTCGGCTATTGAGGCGCAACCTGAAACAGGGACCGCCCCCAAGCCCTATGACGCTTCTCGACTCGGTCAAGAATACGTTCGTTCCGATCCACCGCGAAGGCTATCCCTTCATCGCCGCCTTCGCCGCGGCGACGCTGTTTCTCGGCTATTTCTCCTCGGTCCTGTTCTGGATCGGGCTGATCCTCACCGCATGGTGCATCTATTTCTACCGCGATCCCGAGCGCGTCACGCCGGTCGACGACCGGCTGGTCGTGAGCCCGGCCGATGGCGTGATCTCGGCGGTGGGGCCGGCCGTGCCGCCGAGTGAGCTTGGCCTGGGCCCGGGCGAGATGACCCGGATCTCGGTGTTCATGAACGTGTTTTCCTGCCACATCAACCGCGCTCCGGTGCGTGGGCGGATCACGCGCATTGAGCACAAGCCCGGCAAATTCCTCAATGCCGAGCTCGACAAGGCAAGCGCCGAGAACGAGCGCAACGGCCTGGTCATCGACAGCCCGAACGGCACCATCGCTGCCGTCCAGATCGCCGGGCTGGTGGCGCGTCGCATCGTCTGCTGGGCCGAGGCCGGCGGCTCGATCGCCATCGGCGAGCGTTTCGGCCTGATCCGCTTCGGCTCGCGCGTTGACGTCTTCCTGCCGACAGGCGCCGTGCCGCGCGTCGCGGTCGGCCAGACGGCTGTGGGCGGCGAGACCGTGCTTGCCGAATTCGGCGGCACGGCGGTCACGCCCCTGGTCAGGGTTTCCTGAGCGTTGGGCGCGCCATTCAAGAAATTCGAGGCCCATGCCAGCGGCGGTCCGCGCATCCGCGAGATCCCGATGCGCATGGTGCTGCCCAATCTGGTCACGGTGCTTGCCATCTGCGCCGGCCTTTCGGGCATCCGCTTCGCCTTCGAGAACCGTTTCGAGATCGCGGTGGTCATGGTGCTGCTTGCCGCCTTCCTTGACGGCATCGACGGGCGGCTGGCGCGCATGCTGAAGGCCACCTCGAAATTCGGCGCGCAGATGGATTCGCTGGCCGATATCGTCAATTTCGGCGTCGCGCCGGCCCTGGTGCTCTACGCCTTCCTGCTCGACCGCGCCGGCTCGCCCGGCTGGATCGCAGCACTTCTCTTCACCATCGCCTGCGGCATGCGGCTCGCCCGCTTCAACGTGCTGGCCGACGACACCGACCAGCCTGCATGGCAGACCGAATATTTCGTCGGCGTGCCGGCCCCGGCGGGCGCGGTGCTGGTCATGCTGCCGCTCTATCTCTATTTCCTGCGGCTCGGGCTGGAGCCGTCCCGCCCTGCCGCCTTCATCGCCACGGGCTTCACCGTACTCATCGCTTTCCTTCTGGTCAGCCGCCTGCCGGTCTATTCGGGCAAGAGCGTCAAGGTGCCCGGCGACAGGGTGCTGCCGGTCATCCTCGGCGTGGTGCTCTACATCCTCTTGCTGATGACCTATCCCTGGTACACGCTGACCGCCTCGGTCGCGGGATATCTGCTCTTCCTGCCGTTCTCGGTGCGCGCCTATTCTAAGCGGGCCATGCGCGAAGGCGAGAAGGTGCCGCCTTCGGATATCGGGTAACGCGGCGCGCTAAGCCGCCACACCCAGTCCCAACCGATCAATCGCCAGCTTTCGCGCCGAGACGTAATCCGTCTTGCCCGAGCCCAGCACCGGGATCTCTTCCACCTTGAGGATGTCGTTGGGCACCATCAGTTCCGCAGCACCCGCCTTCTTGCCGAACTGGCGCAGTTCCTCGGCATTGGCGTCGTCGGCGGTGGTGACCAGCACGATACGCTCGCCGCGCCTTTTGTCGGGCACCGCCACCGCCGCGTGGCGCTCTTCCGGCCACAGTGACTGCACCAGCATCTCGACGGCGCCCAGCGACACCATCTCGCCGGCGATCTTGGCGAAGCGCTTTGCCCGGCCGCGGATGGTGATGAAGCCCTCGCGGTCGATCGAGACGATGTCGCCCGTGTCGTGCCAGCCTTCCAGCGGCTGCAATTCGCCGGGGCGGTCGGCGCTCATGTAGCCCATCATCATATTCGGCCCGTCGAGCCACAGCCGGCCGCCCTCGGTGATGCCTTCGACAGGCTCCAGCTTCATGCGGATGGCCGGCAGCGGCCTGCCGACCGTGCCGTCCCGGCTGTGGATGGCGGTATTCACCGCCACCACCGGCGCCGCCTCGGTCAGGCCGAAGCCTTCGACGATCGAGGCCTGGAAGCGGTCGCGATAGGTGCGCCGCGTCTCCGGCTTCACCGCCTCGGCGCCGGCCACGACGAAGCGCAGGCTGGAGAAGTCGCCGTCCTTGGCGGTGCGCGCATAATTGGCGAGGAACGTGTCGGTTCCGAACATCACGGTCGGCTTCACCTTGCGGGCGATCTCGGGGATGATCTTGTAGTGCAGCGGCGAGGGGTAGAGGAACAGCTTTACGCCCAGCACCAGCGGCAGGATGGTGCCGCCGGTGAGCCCGAAGGAATGGAACGCCGGCAGCACATTGAGCAAGGTGTCGGCCGGCGAGACGGAGACGCGCGCCTCGGCCTGCATGACATTGGCAAGCAGGTTGCGGTTCGACAGCACCACCGCCTTCGGCGTGCCTTCCGAGCCGGAGGTGAACAGGATGACGGCGGGCTTCGAGGCTTGCTGCCGCTGCAGCGGTAAGCGCCACAAAAGTGCTCCGGCGACCTTGTCCAGCGCGGTCACGCCGGCGCGCACGTCTTCCAGCCACAGCATCTTCGCGCCGCCCGCCTCGACCGCGGCAATGATGTCGTCGATGCCGGCCTTTTCGACGAAGGCGCGGGATGACACCACGGTGCGGATGACGGCGGTACGGATCGCCGCGGTCACGCTTGCCGGGCCGGCGGTGTAGTTGATCATCGCCGCAACCCTGGCCGCCGAGATCAGGCCGACAAAGGTGAGCACCACGCCATTGGCGTTGGGCAAGAGCACGCCGACCGCTTCGCCGGGCGCCGTCACCGCCTCGAAACGGCGTCCGAGCACGCGCGCGCCGATGAACAGCTTGCGGTAGCTGAGCGAACCGGAGATCACATCCTCGATGATCGGGCGCGAAGGGCCGACGCGATCGGCGGCGTCGCGCATGGCGAGGAACAGGCCACGGTCGAGATTGGTGCCGTAGAGCCGCGCCTCGGCGAAACGATCGAACAGCGCGTTGGTGTTGGAGGCCATGTCGGGGTTGCGCGCCACCAACTCGGCGATGGTCATCGACTCCAGCACGCTCACCGAAAGCCGCGGGAACCAGTGCCTGGGCGCTTTCTCCTTCGGCGTCAGCGACATCGGCAGATCGCGCGTTCCGGCAACGAAGATCGGCACGATGCGGGCGTCGGCCTGCATGGCGATGCGGGTGATGGCGCGAAACAGCCGGAAGGATTTGACGTCCGGCTCGACACTGTCTGGCAGGTAGACGGCAAGCCGTCCCTTGCCCTTCAGCACGCGCACCAACCGCCGGCTGACGAAGACATGCTCGGCGTTGAAGGCGATGGTGCGGCCAAGCTCGCGCCACGGCTCTAGCCATGGCGAGCGCGCCGAGGCCTCGTCCAGTATATGCAGCGTGTCGTCGGGAAGCAGCGACAGCATCAGCGCCGGTTCGATGCGCGACTGGTGCGAGATCACATAAATGACTGGCGTGTTGGCGCTTCGGGCAATGCGAATACGGTTGTCGGCGATACGATAGACGAGCTTGAACGGCACATAGAGCAGCGCCTGGGTGAAGCGCAGGTCGAGCCGGAACCGCTCGATCACGGCGATCAGCAGCCAGGCAAACACAAGGCCCGCCAGCAGCGCCAGGGTCAGGATCATGCCGCTCTCTCCCAGTCTCCTCCAGGGCGCGGCTCTTGAGCGGCCGCTTCGGTGGCAGAGGGTAGCGGAAGCGCGGGCAAGGTCAATGCGGGCTGAAGCACGGCGTCCCCTTCTCCCCTTGTGGGAGAAGGTGGCTGAGCGAAGCTCGGACGGATGAGGGGTGCTGGAAGGATCGCTGCGCGGGAGAGTAAACTCCTCAAAGCATTGAATTTTTCAAGGCCGTGTTCCTTCCAACACCCCTCATCCGTCTCGGCGCTGCGCGCCGATCCACCTTCTCCCACAAGGGGAGAAGGGGAAGACGGCGCCTATGCCGCCTTCAATCTTCCGCTGATGAAGCGGAATTCCTGGGTTTTGCCGCCATAGCCATAGGCCGCCGCCGGCACTTCGTGCACGAAGGCATAACTCTCC
>NZ_RZSA01000338.1:0-6168 GCF_003998075.1 Mesorhizobium sp. M2A.F.Ca.ET.037.01.1.1
CAGCTGCAACGGAGTCGCCGCGTTCCTTCGCGCCCCCCTCTGGCCTGCCGGCCATCTCCCCCACAAGGGGGGAGATTAGCTGTCATAGGCGCCTCGCCAATCGCCAGCGTTGCAAGATGGAAGCCGGCGCTTCAGCCGCCAATCTCCCCCCTCGTGGGGGAGATGTCCGGCAGGACAGAGAGGGGCGCTGTCCCGCCAGCATCTCAACGTGTCTTGAACCGACCTTCGGAAATCAATGCCCTGGCCGTCCCGTCTTGCCCGGGCGACGCTTCTGGCGGCGCTCGTCGGCCGGGTCCTCGTAGGAGCCGATGCCCGAACGCTGGCGGACGATGGGTTTGCTGGGATCGTCGCGTTCCTTCGCGCCCCCTTCTGTCCTGCCGGACATCTCCCCCACAAGGGGGGAGATCGGCTTTGGCTTCGCCGGCACTTTTCCCTCGACGGGCTTTTCCGTCCGCCGCACCGTCATCTCGTCGAGTGAGTTCTTGCGGAACAACGGCTTGGTGCGGTCGCCGGGAATGCCGAAGTCGGAGCCGTGCGCTTCCTGCGCCGTCTGCTTCTTGAACAGCGAGCGCGATACGGCACCGGCCGGCGTCGTCATATCCGTGCCGGGGCCCATGTCGTCGAGCCAGGGCTTGGCGAAGAGCGGCTTCTTCAACGGCACGGCGCCGTCGGCGCCCATCTCGTCGAGATGCGGCTTGCGGAACATATTGGGTCGGGCAGCCTTTGCCGCCTCTTCGGCGGCGCGGGCTTCGTCGAGCCTGCGGAAACGCTCCTGCTCCTCGGCCGTGCGATGCCTGGCGACGCCCTTGTTGTGCTTGCCCTTCTCGCGGCCCGAGGCAGGACTTTGGCTTTCCACCTCGCGCGCCAGCGGATCGTCGGAGATGGCGAGCTCCATCTCGCGCAGTCGCTTGATCTCGTCGCGGACGCGCGCCGCCTTCTCGAAATCGAGATTGGCGGCGGCATCGCGCATCTGCTTGTCCAGCGCCTCGAGATGGGTCTTCAAATTGTTGCCGATCATCGCGCCGGCGTCGTCGGTGAACTGCGAGATGTCTGCGCGGACGTGGTCCTTCTCGTAGACCGAGTCGAGGATGTCGGCGATGCGCGACTTGACGGATTCCGGCGTGATGCCGTTGGCGGCGTTCCACTCCATCTGCTTCTCGCGGCGGCGGTTGGTCTCCGCCATCGCCCGCTCCATCGAGCCGGTGATCTGGTCGGCATAGAGGATGACTTTGCCGTCGACGTTACGGGCAGCGCGGCCGATGGTCTGGATCAGCGAGGTTTCCGAACGCAGGAAACCTTCCTTGTCGGCATCGAGGATGGCGACGAAGCCGCACTCCGGAATGTCGAGGCCTTCGCGCAGGAGGTTGATGCCGACCAGCACGTCAAAGGCGCCGAGGCGGAGATCGCGCAGGATCTCGATGCGTTCCAGCGTGTCGATGTCGGAATGCATGTAGCGGACGCGAATGCCGTTCTCATGCAGATATTCGGTGAGGTCCTCGGCCATGCGCTTGGTCAGCACGGTCACCAGCGTGCGGTAGCCGAGCCTTGTCGTCTCGCGGATCTCGCCGACGACATCGTCGACCTGGCTCTTGGCCGGGCGCACCTCGACCGGCGGATCGATCAGCCCGGTCGGGCGGATGACCTGCTCGGCGAAGACGCCGCCGGACTGCTCGAGCTCCCAACCGCCGGGCGTCGCCGAAACCGCCACCGACAGCGGACGCATGGCGTCCCATTCCTCGAAACGCAGCGGCCGGTTGTCCATGCAGGAGGGCAGGCGGAAGCCGTACTCCGCCAGCGTCGCCTTGCGGCGGAAGTCGCCGCGATACATGCCGCCGATCTGCGGCACGGTGACATGGCTCTCATCGATGAAGATCAACGCATTGTCGGGCACATATTCGAACAAAGTCGGCGGCGGCTCGCCCGGGGCGCGGCCGGTGAGGTAGCGCGAATAGTTCTCGATACCAGCGCAGGAGCCGGTCGCCTCCAGCATCTCCAGGTCGAAGCGCGTGCGCTGTTCCAGCCGCTGCGCCTCCAAGAGACGCCCAGCCTTTTCAAGCTCTTGCAGGCGGTACTTGAGCTCTTCCTTGATCGACTTGATGGCTTGATTCAAGGTCGGGCGCGGCGTCACATAGTGCGAGTTGGCGTAGATCTTGACGCTCTTCAGCTCGCCGGTCTTCTGCCCGGTCAGCGGATCGAATTCCGTGATGGACTCGATCTCATCGCCGAACATCGAGATGCGCCAGGCGCGGTCTTCCAGGTGGGCGGGAAAGATCTCGATCGTGTCGCCGCGCACGCGGAACGAGCCGCGCACGAAGTTGATGTCTTGGCGCTTGTATTGCTGGGCGACGAGGTCGGCGAGAAGCGAGCGCTGGTCGAGCCGGTCGCCGACCTGCATCTGGAAGGTCATCGCCGTGTAGGTCTCGACCGAGCCGATACCGTAGATGCAGGACACCGAAGCGACGATGATGACGTCGTCGCGCTCCAGCAGCGAGCGCGTCGCCGAGTGGCGCATTCGGTCGATCTGCTCGTTGATCGAAGATTCCTTCTCGATATAGGTGTCGGTCCGGGGCACATACGCTTCCGGCTGGTAATAGTCGTAGTAGGAGACGAAATACTCGACCGCGTTCTCGGGGAAGAACTTCTTGAACTCGGCATAGAGCTGCGCGGCCAGTGTCTTGTTGGGCGCCAGGATCAGGGCAGGACGCTGCGTCTCCTCGATCACCTTGGCCATGGTGAAGGTCTTGCCCGAGCCGGTGACGCCGAGCAGCACCTGGGTGCGGTCGTTCCGGTCGACGCCTTCGACGAGATCCTTGATCGCGGTCGGCTGGTCGCCGGCGGGCTCGAAATCCGACACCATCTTGATGGCGATGCCGCCTTCCGACTTTTCCGGCCGGGCGGGACGGTGCGGCGTCCAGAGCTGGCCGTCCTTGTGCAGCGGATTGCCGGATTCGATCAGCGCCGACAGCGCGGCTACGGTCGCGGTAACCCCGCTGGACGAAACCTGCTCTGCATCCTCCAGGCTGATGTCGAGTCCGGCCACCGGGTTGAGGCCGGCGGCGGCGCGCTCCTTGGCCGAGGCCGCTCCGCCCATCGAGGTGCCGCGCGCCGTCCGCCCGGGCGCCGAGGAGCGTTCGGGGATCTTCTTCGGGGCTTTCGCCTTCGGCTGCTTTTCCGCCTCGCGCTCGATCTGCCCGGCCCAATCGGAGATCGAGCCGGTCAGCGGCGCGCCGGTGAAGTCGGCCTGCGGCGCCTCGGCGAAGCCGCCGGGATTCAGCGGCTCGGCGGCGTCGAGGAAGTCGGTCAGCGGGCTGCGCCGCTTCGGCGCGCCGTCTTGCGAAGGCGTCTTCTTGTCAGGATGTCTGGCCATGGGCCGAATATGGGTGGACTCGGCCGAAATGGAAAGAGGCGAGTGAAACGGCGCCGGTCAGGCGCGGACGCTGCTGACAGAAGGCTGTCAGGAGAGGCGTCATGATCCGATGGGGCAGGCTAACGCCGACTCAGGGTGCTCGCCTCCGCCAGAGGCGGGGAGAGGTGTCCGCGAAACGGACGGAGAGGGGGCTTCGTAAGGCGGAAGCCCTTCTCTTCGAGGCGCTTTCGCCACCCGAACCGGCGCTGCCCTCTCCGTCCCGGCTTCGCCGAGCCACCTCTCCCCCACGTCCGGCTACGCCATGCACACATCTTTCGTGGCTGGCGTGACTGATAAGGCCGAGGCTTGATTGCCACGTGGTTCCCCCAATCCGTCGCTGCTTCGCAGCGCCACCTTTCCCCCCTCCGGAGGGAAAGGAAGGGAGCGCTGCTGGACAAGCGTTGACGGCAAAAAGCTTGGCGCCTTCCTCTACCCCGTCGATCGGGGGAGAGGTGGCTCGGCGAAGCCGAGACGGAGTGGGGGTCGACCGGCGCACCATAAGACAATGCATCCGCCAGCTGCCATGTACGCTATCGCCAAAGGCCAGCCGCTTGGAAATGTGTGCATCCCCTAGCCACGCGAGGAACCCAAGACTTAATTGAACCACAGCGCAAACGTTAAAAAGCCGGCGCCGGCGAACTCGCGCTGGATCTGGTCGAAATCGTCGCTGGTGAGGATCTTGCCGCTTTCGAGATAGGGCGCGATGCCGGGGCCGGTGATCGACAGAACGAGGTCGAAGGGTTTCGGCTCGTCGAAGAAGCGCTTCATGTTGATGCCCTTGCCGGCGATGCGGAAATGCGGCAGCAGCACGCGGCCTTCGAGAAGATCCTCGGCCATCGTGAGCGTGGCGAGCCAAGCGGTTACCTGCTCCTGGCCGACGTCGAGGCCGGTGAGGGGATTGGCGCCTTTCTGCTGCGGCCCGGGCAGCCATTCGCGGTCATTGTCGGTCTCGGCCAGGATCGATTTCCAGTCCTCGCGCGACAGCCGGATCATCTCCAGCAGATGGCGCCGCGAGGCCTGCCGGCGTTCCGGCTCGATCACCGGCCAGTTGACGAGATGCACCAGCGAGATGAAGTCGGCGAAGCGCCATTCCGAGGCGAACATGTTGCCGCTCATGCCGCCGTCCAGCGGCACCAGCGCGTCCTGCAGCGGCAGTTTGGCCCGCGGGAACAGCATGTGGAATGAGCCGTCGAACATGGCTCTGAAATCATGGGCCAGCCAGAAATCGGCCTGCGCCATCAGGAATTCGGCATAGCCCTGCAGCCAGAAACCGTCGGCGCGATCAAAGCGGAAGGTGAGCGAAGGCGCGGCAGCGCTCGTGTCGATGCTGCCATGCGCGAGCGAAGCCATGATCGCGGCGAAGCTTTCGTCGGGCGCGATGGCGCCGTCTTCGTTGAGATCGATACCAGCGCGGGTGAGGTCGACGACCATGCCGACGTCGGCGTTGGCCGGGACGGAACCCAGCGTTGCGGCGGATTTTTCCAGCCGGTCGCGGAAGGAGACCAGGATGGCGCGGAATTCTTCGTAGGTCAGCGGCTGCGGGTTGGGATTGTCGGGCACGGGCAGCTGCATCAGCGGCAGCATGAAGGATTTCGGGCTATCGAAGCCGTGGCGATGCAGGCCGCCGGCGAGGAGCTCGAGCGCGGTGAAGAACTCGCTGGCGCCGGCCGCATAGGCCGCTGCCGGGTCCTTCGCCGCTGACGCCTCCAGCGTCGACAGCGCCGTGTTCCGCTCTGCCACGCTCTTCGCCTCGAACAGGGACTTGGCTGCGTCCGGCATCTCCGCCCAGGCGAAGGACGCCGGCAGGAATGCTAACAAGGCTGCTGCAAGGACCATTATACGCATCGTCATCGCCCTCCATATGCGTCACGTCGCAAGCATACACGCATTTGGCTCGTGGCGTCGCCTAGCCCACGCCGATTGGCGGCCGGCTTCAATCGGCCGGGCAGACAGTCTAGAGAAAGCAAAACTGGACCTGCCCGTGTCGAATTATCCGCTTTCCTACAAGCTGTCCTGGCTGCCACGCCTGCTGAGACCGTCTCTCGGTGGCGACCGAAGCGGTTTTGTGGCGCCGGCGGCGAGGTTGATCGATCCGCCGCCCATGCGGACGGTGCGGCTGGCGTTTGTCGGCGACATCTCGGCGGTCGCCAACCGTAATGCGCCGGAATGCGATCCGACGATTGCTGGGCTGCTTTCATCCGCCGACCTCGTGGTCGGCAATTGCGAAAGCCCGATCGTCGAACGGTCACGCGCGGCGATGGGCACATGGCTCGGCACGCATCACGCGATGAGCGAGCGCTTTCTCGCGGACGCGCTCGCAGCTGCCGGCATCGCGCGCGACAGGCTCGTTCTGTCCCTGGCCAACAACCACGTGCTCGATCAGGGCATAGCCGGTTTCGTGGAAACGCTTGCGGCGCTCGACCGGCTCGGGATCCGGACGATCGGCACGGTTGCCGGCGGACCTGTCCAGAGTCATGCCGCCGGATCGCTGACCATCGGCTTCGCGGCCTTTACGCTCTGGCGCAACACCGACACCGCGCCGTTTGAGGAACGGATTTCGATGCAGACCGCCGAATGGCCCCGCGACGCCATGTCCGGCGTCGACCTTACCTGCGCGGTGCCGCACTGGGACTGGGAGTTCCGGCATTTTCCGCGCAAGGCGACGCGGGCGCTGGCGAGGCTGCTGGCGGATAAGGGCGCCGGGCTGATCGTCGGCCATCATGCCCATGTCGTGCAGCCAATCGAGCGCATCGGTCGCGGGG